>JBDSMA010000174.1:0-8746 GCA_039916085.1 Sphingomicrobium sp. | reverse complement strand
GGAAGGCATCGCCCCGCGCCTCGAAATCCTCGAACTGGTCGAACGACGCGCAGGCCGGTGACAGTAAGACGGTGTCCCCGCTCACCGCGTCCGCAGCCGCCGCGCGCACCGCCCGGTCGAGCGTCTGACACTGTGCCACCGGCAAGTGCGGGGACAAGAGCTGTGCGAACAATTCGCTCGCTTCGCCAATGGTATAAGCCTTGCGGACGTGGGCGAACGAGGGCGCGCATTCGTCAAGATTGTCGCTCTTGGCCTGGCCACCGAGGATCCAGCGGATCGACGGAAACGCGGCCAGCGCAGGGGCGGTCGCGGTCGGATTGGTCGCCTTACTGTCGTTGACGAACAGCACGCCACACTTCTCCGCCACCCGCTCCATCCGGTGGGGAAGCCCCGGGTAGGTGTGGAGGCCTTCGCGAATTTGATCGCCGCTTAGCTTCAGCAAGAAGCAAACTGATATTGCCGCGGACACGTTCAAGAGATTGTGGGGGCCCTGCAAAGAAGGCCAATTAGGCTGCTCAAAAACGCCAATCGCACCGGGTTCGGCTTGCCAGACGTGAAAGGCATCATCGTACACGTCCAGATATCCGGCGTTGCTGCGATTGCCTGCGCCTTTGCCCCACCAGTCCGCAGCTCGCGCTACCGCCCTGTGATCGCCCGTTTGCATCTCGAACAGCCGAGACTTTGACGCCCCGTAGGACTCGAAACTGTCATACCGGTCAAGATGGTCGGGGGTTATGTTGAGCAGCACCGCGACGTCGCAATCGAGGCTCTGGGTCAGGTCGATCTGGTAGCTCGACAGTTCGAGCACATAGACGCCGCCTTCGGGCAGCGGGTCCTGCGCCAAGATCGGCAGGCCGATGTTGCCGCCCATCAGGCTCGGCACCCCCGCGGTCTGCAGGATGTGGTGGACCAGCGCGGTCGTGGTCGACTTGCCGTTGGTGCCGGTGATGCCGACCACCTTGTGCGGTGGCAGTTCGCTGCGCGCCCGGGCGAACAATTCGATGTCGCCGATGATTTCCACGCCTGCTTCGCGGGCGCGGGCGACGATGGGGTGGCGGTTCAATGGCAGGCCGGGGGTGACGACGATCGAGTCGAAGCGGGTCAGATCGCTGCCGACGAAGTCCTCGACCACCACGCCCTCGGGCACTGCTACGCGCGCTTCCTCGCGGTCATCCCACGCGGTCACCTTCGCCCCGCTTGCCAGCAGCGCATCCACCGTCGCCAGCCCGCTGCGCGCAAGCCCCAGCACCGCATAATGCTTGCCGGCGAAAGCGCGCGCCGTGATCACCTGAGCTTCAGCGTCGATAAACCCGCCAGCGCGAGCACGAAGCTGATGATCCAGAAGCGGATGACGACGGTCGGCTCGCTCCACCCGAGATGTTCGAAATGATGATGGATCGGGGCCATCTTGAACACCCGCTTGCCGTAGCGCTTGAACCAGAACACCTGGACGACGACGCTGACCGCTTCAAGCACGAACAGCCCGCCGACGATCGCCAACACGAACTCATGGTGGGTGGCGACCGCGACCGATCCCAAGGCCCCGCCGAGCGCCAGGCTGCCGGTGTCGCCCATGAACACCGCCGCCGGGGGGGCATTGAACCACAAAAAGGCGAGACCCGCGCCGATGATTGCCAGCAACAGCACCGTCAAATCTCCCGCTCCCGGGACATGCGGGATGCCGAGATAATGGGCATATTTAACGTTGCCGACGAGGTAGGCGATGAGCACGAAAGCCATCGCCGCGATGATCACTGGCATGGTTGCCAGGCCGTCGAGCCCGTCGGTCAAATTCACCGCGTTACCGAAGGCGACGATGACGAACGCTCCGAAGGCGATGTACAGCCAGCCAAGGTCGATCACCCCCCCCTGGACGAACGGGACGTACAAATGCGTGCCGGACATCCGCACCATCAGCCAGGTGGCGAAACCGGCGATAGCGAATTCGAGCGCCAGCCGCATCTTGCCCGACAGGCCGGCATGGTGGGCCTTCTTGACCTTGTCGTAATCGTCCATGAATCCGATCAGCCCGAACCCGGCGGTGACCAGCAGGCACGCCCACACATAAGGGTTGGCGAGGTCCATCCACAACAGCACCGAAATCGCCACGGCGATGAGGATGAGCAGCCCGCCCATCGTCGGCGTGCCACGCTTGGCGAGGTGGCTTTGCGGCCCGTCGGCGCGGATCGGCTGGCCCTTGCCCTGCTTGGCCCGCAGCCAGCGGATGAACGCCGGACCCATCAGCAAACCGATCAGCAGCGCGGTCGCGCTCGCCGCGCCGGCGCGGAAGGTGATGTAGCGGATCAGATTCAGAATGCCCGGAAAACCAAGCTGTTCGGCGATCACATAGAGCATCAGGCCGAATCCCCTGCCACCTGCTCGACCAGCCGAGCAAGGCCGATCGAGTTGGACGCCTTGACCAATACCGCATCGCCGACGCGGACGAGTTTGAGCAGCGCTGCCGCGGCAGCTTCCGCGTCGGCGGCGCGGGTCACCGGTACCAAGCCCGCCAGCGCCAGCTCCAGCGGCGCCATCTCATCGCCGACCAAAATCAATTCATCGACTTTCGCTTCAATCACTGCCGGGGCAAGGTCGGCATGGGCCTCCGCGCCATGCTCGCCAAGCTCGCGCATCGGGCCAAGAACGGCAATCCGCCGGCCGTCCTCGCGCTCGGCGCCGAGCGATTTCAGGGTGGCGGTCATTGACGCCGGGTTGGCGTTGTAGCTTTCGTCGATCAACAGAAAACTGCCGCCGTCGGTCACCACCCGGTGGCGCTCACCGCGGCCTTTCAGCCCGCTCATGTCGCCCAGCGCCAGACCGGCGATGGCCGGATCGGCGCCGACCGCCTCGACCGCGGCCAGCACCGCCAGCGCGTTCGACACCCAATGGTCGCCGCGCTGGGCGATGGTGAAGGTCAGCTCGCTCGACGCCAGCCGGGCGGTGACCAGACTGCCGCCGTTCGCGGCGCGCACGGCGTGGACCGCGCTGACGTCCGCCTCGCCCGAGCCGAAGGTCACGACCCGCTCGGCGAAGCGCCGCGCCGCCTTGACCAGCCGGTCGCGCTGCGGGCTGTCCTCGGGGACAATCGCCACCCCGCCCGGCTCCAGTCCTTCGAAGATTTCCGCTTTGGCGTCAGCGATCGCCTCGATCGAGCCGAGGTTTTCGATATGGGCCGGGGCGATGGCATTGACGATCGCGATGTGCGGCCGGACCAGCCGGGTCAGCGCGACGATTTCGCCGGCGTTGTTCATGCCCATTTCGAACACTGCAAAGTCGGTGTCGCGCGGCATTCGCGCCAGGCTCAATGGCACCCCGGTATGGTTGTTGTAGCTTTTGACCGAGCGGTGGACGATGGCATCGACGTTGCGGTCGAGCGCCGCGGCGAGGGCTTCCTTGGTCGAGGTCTTGCCGACCGACCCGGTAACTCCGATGACCTGGCCGACCATCCGCGCCCGGGCGGCGACGGCCAGCGCGGTCAGTGCTGCGGCGACGTCCGCGACCAGCACGTGGGGTCCCTCGGCCGCTTGCGACACCAAAACGGCGGCGGCGCCGGCCGTCATCGCCCCGGCGACGAAGCGGTGACCGTCGGTGGCCGTGCCCGGCATCGCCACGAACAGGTCGCCGGGCTGTACCTCGCGGCTATCGAACGTGACGCCATGCACCTCGAAGGGGCCGCCGACGAGCGTCCCGCCGGTCGCCGCGACAATCTCGTCGCTGGTCCACAGCGGGGTGGCGCGGACGGCCGTCACGCGGCGCACTCGCGCGCAACGCCGACGTCGTCGAACGGCAGGACTCGATCACCGACGATCTGCCCCTGCTCGTGGCCCTTGCCAGCGAGAAGGACGATGTCGCCGGCTCGCGCTTCGGCGACCGCGGCGGCAATGGCCTCACGCCGGCCGCCGATCTCGCGCGCCCCGGGTGCGCCGACCATCACGGCGCGACGGATTGCCGCCGGATCTTCGCCGCGCGGATTGTCGTCGGTGACGATAACCAGGTCGCTCAGCCGCGCCGCGACCGCGCCCATTTCCGGCCGCTTGCCCTCGTCGCGGTCGCCACCCGCGCCGATCACCGTGATCAGCCGCCCGGTGACGTGCGGGCGAAGCGCGGCGATCGCCGCCTCGATCGCGTCCGGGGTGTGGGCATAATCGACATAGACCGGCGCGCCGGCGGCGCTGATCACCGCCCGCTCCAGCCGGCCGCGAACCGGCGATACGCGGCCCATCCCGGCCAGCGTCTCGGCCCAGCTTCCGCCGGTCGCCAGCGCCAGCCCAGCGGCGACCAGCACGTTCGACGCCTGGTAGGCACCGATCAGCGGCAGGTCCAAAGTGAACGGGTTGCCATTGTGCTGGAGCGTCAGCCGCTGCCCGAGGGGGGTCGTCTCGCGCCGCTCGAGTCGAATGTCCTCGCCCTTCACACCGACCGTCAGCAGCTTGAGACCGCGCGCCCGGACATGGCCGATGACCTCGTCGGAACGCGCATCGTCGGTCCACACGATCGCCGCGCAATCCTTGCCCGCGACTTCATCGAACAAGCGCATCTTGGCGGCGAAATAGGCGTCCATCGTCTCATGATAATCGAGATGATCACGGCTGAAATTGGTGAACGCGACCGCGCGAAGCGGCACGCCCTCGGCGCGAAACTGGTCGAGGCCGTGCGACGAGGCTTCATAGGCGATATGGCTGACGCCCATCCGTTCGAGCCCGGCAACGTTGGACAGGAAGGTGACGATGTCGGGGGTGGTCAGCCCGGTCTTGACCTGGTCGTCGGCGGTCGTGACCCCCAGCGTCCCGATCGACGCCGAGCGGTGACCGGCCATGCGCCACAGCTGGCGCAACAGTTCGACGGTCGAGGTCTTGCCGTTGGTCCCGGTGACCGCGACGACGGTCTCTGGATAGGGCGCGAAAAAGCGGGCGGCCAGCTCGGCGAAGCGGCGCCTTGGCTGGGAATTGGCGAGATGAAGTGCGCCATCGACGCGCGCTTCGGGGCGGGCGACGACCGCCACCGCGCCGCGCTTCACTGCGGCGTCGATGAAATCCTCGCCGTTGAACCGGCTTCCGGAGAAGGCGCCGAACACGCAGCCCGGCGCGACTTTGCGGTGATCGAGCGCAAAGCCGGTGACGGGGGAATCTTCATCGCTACCGGCGAGCTCGCCCAATCGCATGGCAATCAGCGCTCCGCTTTGTCGTGCACAAACGGCAGCACTTCGGCCATGTTGGGCTCGCGGCGCTTGTCAGGGCGAACGCCGAGCATTGGCGCGATCCGGCTGACCGCGACCGAGAAGGCCGGCGCAACGTTCCAGCCGGCGGTAGTGAAACCGAACGTTTCGGACGTGGCCCGAGGGGCATCGAGCATCATGACCATTGCATAGCGCGGCTCGTCCATTGGGAACACACCGGCGAAACTCGTGATATTGACCGAGTTGCTATAGCGGCCGCCGATGATTTTCTGCGCGGTGCCGGTCTTGCCACCGATCCGGTACCCGGGCGCGTCCGCCTTCCGTCCGGTACCCTTGGTCACGACCAGCCGAAGCAGCGAACGCATCTTGTAGCTTGTTTCTTCGGTGAACACCCGCCGGCCGGGCGCGACCTTGTGGTTCGCGTCAACTTTGAGGATGGTCGCCGGCCGGTAAATGCCACCGTTGAACAAGGTCGCATAGCCGGTCGCGAGGTGCAGGGGCGTGACGGCGATGCCCTGACCAAAGCCGACGGTCATGGTCTCGAACGGTCCCCAACGCGAACCGGGCGTGAGGGTCCGCCCGCGCTCCTTCAATTCGATGGCCACTTTATCAAGAAAGCCCATTTTCTTGAGAAACGCCTTCTGCCGGTCGCGACCCAGCTGGTCGGCGATTTGCGCCATGCCGATGTTGGAGCTTTCCATCATGATCTCGGCGACCGAGCATGCGCGACCGAACGGATGGGTGTCATGCACCGTCTGGCCATAGACATGCAGTTCGTTGGGGCAGTTGTAGATTTGGCCAACCGACTTCACGACGCCCGAATCCATCGCCATGGCCACGGTAAACGGCTTGAAGGTCGAACCGAGTTCATAGACGCCGTTGGTGATCCGATTGAACAATTGATCGGGCGTACTGCTACCCGCCACATTGGGGTTGAAACTGGGCAACGACGTCATCGCGATCACTTCCCCGGTGTGGATGTCCATCACCACGCCCGCCGCGCCAATCGCGGAAAATTTCTGCATCGCCGTCGAAAGTTCGTGCTCGAGCGCCTGCTGCACCTTGCCGGAAATCGAAAGGGTCAATGGCTCGCCGCGGGTTGCCGGGCTGGACAAGCGTTCGTCGAACGCCCGCTCCACGCCCGCGCTGCCGTGGCCGTCGACGTCGGTCCAGCCGAGAACATGGGCAGCCAGCGTCGTCTGCGGATACAGCCTATCGGGCTCGCGTTGCAGCGCCAGGCCAGGCTCGCCTAGGGCGTTGATCGCCGCCACCAGCTGCGGCGCGGCGCGGCGGCGGAGGTAATAGAACGGCCGTTTTGACACCAGCATCGCGTGATATTGTGCGGCGTCATTTTCCGGCATCAGCAGCGCCAGGCGCCGGGCGAGGTCGAGCTTGTCGCCGATCACTTTCCCCGGCTGAAGCGCGATGGTCCAGGCATCGATCGTTCGCGCCAGCGGCTGGCCATCGCGGTCGATGATGTCACCGCGCTCGGGGACCAGGCTGAGCGCCATGCCCTTGCGCCCGGCATGGTCGCCGAACGCGGCAAGATAGACCAGGCGAAAGACGATGACGGCGACGATGAAGCCATAGACCAGCAGGCCGATCATCAATCGCTGGTGCATAAGCGCGAGCAGCTTGCGCCGCTGTCCGACGAGGCGGAGCCGCTCGGGCCGTGCGACGAGAGCGGGGGTCGGGGCGTTCATCAGGGCGAACCGGGTTCCTTGGTGCTGCGCTTGGTGGCGATGCCGCTGCCTTTGGCCTTTGACGCGCCGCTCGGCAAGGCAGCGAGCGGGTCGGCGGTCGCGGTTTTGACCGGCTTCGTCGCAGGCTTGGCCAGCGTCTTCGCCGGCACAATGGTGGCAGCCACGGCCGGGTTCGGCTTGGTCGGCGGAGCGAGGCGCGGCGCTGGCGATGCCGGGCGGCGGTAGGAGGCAACGTGCATCAGGTCGCCGGCGCTGTTCGAGGCGGGCGGCGGCGCGCCGCTGTCGTCGATCGACTCCGCCCGGGCCGGCGCCGTTTCACGCGGCAGCGACGCGAGCACGACCGGCACCTCGACCGCGGGCTTGGCGTCGGGCTTGACCAAGGTCGCCAGTTGGAAGCCATTGTCGACGAACTGGTCGGCGGTCGGCGCCGACAGTTGGATGGCCTTGAGGTTCCACCGCTCGAGCTGGGCGAGCCGACCGCGCGTACCGATCTCGGTCTCGAGCAGGCGGATGTCGCGCTGGGCGAGGACGATTTTGGTTTCGACGCCCTCCAACTCGGCGCGTTCGAAAGCGACGCGCAGGCTGATGAGGTAGCAACCGAGCGCCGCGCTGGCGACCGCGCCGGTCATGATCACCGATCGGAATCCACGAGCGCTCATGCGGCCTTCTCCTGGTCCCACGCGGGCGCCGGTGTCCGGACTGCGGTACGCAGCCGGGCCGAGCGCGCGCGCGGGTTTCGGGCCAGCTCGGCCTCGGACGGCGAGACCGGCTTGGCGACTTGTTCGAAGCTCGGGGCGGGGCCGGGCGCGGGCATCGGGCGATGACGCGACCCGGCGGGAGTGGCCCCGCTACGGGTCCTCAGGAAGCGCTTGACGATGCGGTCCTCGAGGCTGTGAAAAGTGACGACCGCCAGCCGGCCACCAGGGCGAAGCGACTGCTCGGCGGCGCGAAGCCCAGCCTCCAGCTCGTCTAGCTCGGCGTTCAAAGGGATGCGGATCGCCTGGAAGGTGCGGGTCGCGGGATCGCTTTTCATCCCTGCGTGGTGGCCCAGTGCCTTGCGAATCACCGCGGCCAGCTCGGCGGTGCGGGTCAGCGGCCGCGCGGCAACGATCGCCCGCGCGACGGTACGCGCCCTCGGCTCCTCGCCATAATGCTTGATGACCCGTGCGATCTCGGCCTCGTCGGCCGAATTGAGGAAGTCTGCGGCGCTCTCGCCCGACTGGCTCATGCGCATGTCAAGCGGGCCGTCATTGGAAAAGGAGAAACCGCGGTCCGCCTGGTCGAGCTGCATCGACGACACGCCGATGTCCATCGTCACCCCATCGACGGGCAGCAGGTCGCGGGCCGCCAATGCCTCGTGCATGCGGCTGAAGCGCTCCTCGATCAGAGTCAGGCGCCCAGCGCCAATTGCGTCGGGGACGAGCGCCGGGCCGTTGGCGATCGCGTGCGGGTCACGATCGAGGCCGATCACTCGTCTCGCCCCTGCCCCGAGCAGGGCGCGGGTGTAGCCCCCAGCTCCGAATGTGGCGTCGACGACGGTATCGCCGGAGGCGATGGCCAATCCGGCGACGACTTCATCGAGCAGGACCGGTGTATGTGGTGCGGTGGCAAGCTCGGTCACAGTCCGCGCTCCTCGAGCCGGAAGCGGGCAACGTCCTTCATGTCCTCGGGGATATTGCGATCAGCCAGGAACAGACTGGGGTTCCAGATTTGAAACGTTTCTCCGACGCCGATGAACAACGCCAGCTCCTCGATTTGGCCCTTGCGGCGCATCATCGGCGGGAGGACGACGCGGCCCGAACTGTCGTAGGGCACTTCTTCGGTCGCGCCGAACGCCATCATCGTGCGCCGCGCATAGTCGAGCTCC
>JBDSMA010000173.1:0-2425 GCA_039916085.1 Sphingomicrobium sp. | reverse complement strand
CGCACCTTCACCCCGAACGCCGCCGGCTGCTGCTTCAATCGATCAGCGAGAATGCGGCGACCGCGCCCGGCTGGTCGAGCCGCGAGCCGGTGTTCTGGCCTGAGTGGGTCGAGAAGGTCGACATGGCCGCGGCAGCCTAGGCGATCGACGAAAATATAGTGCGGAGCGCGGCGAGGCTGCGCTCCGCATTTTTGTGCGCGACGAACAGGCCGCCGGCATACTCCCATTTGGCGCGGTGTTGCTCGCGGTCGTCGACCAGCACGTCGCCGGCTTCCATGTAGCGATATTTGTCGCGCGCCAGGCAGGTGATGATCGGCACACCGGGAAAATGCTCGGCCGCCCACGCCACCTTCTGCGGCGCCGCCCAATTGCCGATTGGCAGGCCGGTGAGGATCGTCGGGCGCAAATGCGCGACGGCATCGAACAGGGCGCGCGCGTCGGGCATCAACGGCAGGCCGGCATAAAAGTCGGGCGTGGTCGCCAGCCGCTTCCAGAATTCGCGCCGCGAATGGCGCTCCTCATATTGCGCCGGGGTCATGCCGCCGAGCACCAGGCGGACGCCGGCATCGAAATCGGCCAGCACGCCGTCGCAGTCGAGGAACAGCTTTGGCTGGGCCATGCGAGGGAAATCGACGAGCTAGCCGAGACGTTCCACCAGCTCGGCGGCGAATTCGCTCAACGTGTCGTCGCGCGCGCCGAGGATGGCGATGGTGTCGCCGGGCCGTGCCGCGGCGATCAGCGCGTCGCCGATCGCGGCCCGCGCGGCAAGGTAAGTCGCATTGGGAATGCGCTCGGCGAGCCAATCGCTGCCGCGCGACCGGTCGACTGTCCCGCCTTGATAGACCGGATCGGGCAGGAACAGCCGATCATCCTCGCGCAGGCCGGTGGCAAAGGTTTCCGCCAGTTCCTCGCCCATCTTGGCGAGGGGGCCGAACCCGTGTGGCTGAAACATGACGAGCAGGCGGCCGGGGCGGGCGGTAAGCGTGGCGAGGGTCGCGGCAATCTTGTCCGGGTTATGGGCGAAATCGTCGATCACCGTCATGCCGTTTACGACTCCGACGGTTTCGAGGCGGCGTTTCAGGCCGGCGAAGCCGCCGAGCGCGGCGACGGCTTCGTCCAGCGGCGCGCCCAAGGCATGGATCGCGGCGAGTGCGGCGAGGGCGTTCATCGCATTGTGGCGGCCGGGGACGCCGAGCGCCACTTCATGCACATCACCGCCGACCGCGAGGGTAAAGCGCAGGCCGTCGACGTCGAGCTTGAGGTCGCGGCCGGCGAGCGCCGCGCCGGGCGAATCGAACCCGAAGCCAATGGGTCCGGACAATATGCCCGCAATCGCCCGCGTTTCAGGATCATCCAGGTTGACCACCGCTTTGCCCGCGCGGGCGAGGAAAGCGCCAAACAGGCTGCGCAGATCGTCGAGGCTGTGATGGTCGAGGCTGACGTTGCCAAGCACGGCGACGGTCGGGCGGTAGAGCGCGATCGAGCCGTCGCTCTCGTCGACTTCGCTGATGAACAGCGCCGGATTGCCGACCAGGGCCGAAGCGAACGGCGTGGCTGGTGAGACGAAATTCTTCATCACCGCGCCGTTCATCACCGTGGGCAAGCGGCCCATGGAGTGGAGCATCCAGCCGATCATGCCGGTGACGGTCGACTTGCCCGACGTGCCGCCAACGGCGACGCTGACCTCGGCCGCGTTGAGCAAGTAAGCGAGTAGTTGCGGGCGGGTGAGGTGGGCAAGGCCAAGCTCGCCGGCGCGGACGACGTCGGGGATGGTCGGCTCAACCGCGGCGGATGTGACGAGGGTCGCGCCTTCGCGAAGCCCGCTGCCGTCCTGCGGGAACAGCGTTATGCCAAGGCGTTCGAGATAATCGAACTTGGCCGCCAGCCGCCCGGCGTCGAGCGAGCGGTCGGATCCGGTGACAGTGGCGCCGGTCGCGCGGACGATCGAGGCCAATGGCATCATGCCGCTGCCGCCGATCCCGCAGAAATGATAGTTTGGCGCGTCGCTCATCGCCGCCGCCCTATGCGGCGCGGGCGCCTTGTGCAATTCATCTCGCCATGAGGATCGCTGTCGTCGCGCCGAGCTGCACGCTCCACCCCGAGGCCGCCGAGGCGGTGGCGGCAATTGTCGCGGCGCGCGGCGATGCCGAGTTGGTGATCCATCCACAATGCTTCTTTTCAGACGGGCATTTCGCCGGGCCGGACGGCGAGCGGCTGGCGGCGCTGCGCGCGGTCATGGACGATCCTGCGGTTGACGCGGTGTGGTTCGCGCGCGGAGGTTACGGATCCAACCGTATCGCCGAAGCCGCGGCGCGCGACGTCCCGGATGCCGCGCGGGGCAAGACCTATCTCGGCTATTCCGATGCCGGGTTTTTGCTGGCGGCGTTCGACAAGGCCGGCCTGGAAGTGGCGCATGGACCAATGG
>JBDSMA010000172.1:0-6000 GCA_039916085.1 Sphingomicrobium sp. | reverse complement strand
ACAGGATTGAATATCTCGCCGCTGCCGAACAGGATCTGGCTGACCAGCACGAGGTCGTAACCGCCGCGCTTCGCGGTGGCGAGGAGGTCGCCGGGCGCAACGGTATCGAGCGCGAACCAGTCGTCCTCCGCCCAGCGCGCGAACTGGCGCCGCGCCGAATGGAATTCCCCGTCGCTGGTGAGGACTCGAAGGCGGCGCGGGTCGGCGCGCGGGCAAGCGGCCACGAGGCGAATCAGGAAATCATGGGTATTGGCGGCAAAGACGATGGCATACGGGTCGCCGCTACCCAATTCGGCGGCGACCTCGGCCTGCGCGCTGGGCCACACTTCGCCCATCACCTTGTCCCACTTGGCGTCGGCGAGGCGGGCGGCATCGTCCCAGCATTCGATCTGGCCATCGAAGCTGGCGTCGGGCCATAAATGATGGCTGTGCGCCGCGAAGTGCAGCCGACCGGGCGCGGCGCCGAGGCTGCGCGAAAAGAGACGCTTGAAGCTCATAATGCGGTGCGCAGCGACCACAATTGGGGGAAAGCACGCTTGGCCAGTGTCGAGGCGAGGTAGGCGGCGCCGGCCGAGCCGCCAGTTCCGGGTTTCATGCCTATGATTCGTTCGACCGTCAGCAGATGCTTGTGCCGCCACTGGGCAAGGGCATCGTCGATATCGACCAGTTTCTCGGCCAGCTGGTAGAGCCCGAAATGGGCGTCCGCCTTGCGGTACACTTCAAGCCAGGATGCGCCGATCGCCTCCTCCGAGCCGCTGTCGAAGCCGGCGCGGCCAAGCGCGGCATTGGCTTCGTCCCATAGCGACGGGTCGCCCAGCGCTGCCTCGAGCCGGGCGCGCCCGGCGGTCCCGCCTTCGTAATAGTCGAGGAATTTCGGATCCTTGATTCCAAGGCGGTATTCGAGTTCGCGAAACTGGCCCGACTGAAACCCCGACGATGTCCCGAGCACGTGGCGGAAAGCGCTGTAGTCAATCGGAGTGAGGGTCGCCAGCACGTCCCACGACAAGGTCATCACCGACTGAATGCGGCTGACGCGCGACAGCGCTTTATACGCTTCCGCGAACTTGTCGGCACGGATCAGCGCGCAGGCCAGCCCGACCTCATGCAGCATCTGCTTGAGCCACAATTCCTTGGTCTGGTGGATGATGATGAACAGCATCTCGTCATGCAGGTCGGAGCGCGGCCGCTGCGCCGACAGCAAGCCATCGAGGTCAAGATAATCGGCATAGGTCATGCCAGCAGGCGTCGCGGTCATGGTCGAGGGCTTAGGCCCAAAGAGGGTTGAGCGACAAGCGCCCGGCCGATCCGGCCGCGCTCCGCGAGTGGCTGGACGCTATTGGGGGCTGGCGCCGGGCAAACCAGGCTGCGAAATCGAGCTGATATTGCCGAAGATTTCGTCGATCAGGCTCTTCTTGTGGCCAAGCGTCGGCGTCTTGCCACCCATCGGGTCGACCGACGCAATCTTCTTCTCGTCGGTGGTTTCCACCGCGGTGACGTTGCCGGCGGGGTCGAACCGGATGTGGAGCACGGTTTCCTTCTTGATCGTCGGCGTGCCGAAGGCGACCTGGCGGGTGTTTTGCGAGATATAATACCAGTCGTTCTGGCTGAACGTGCCGGTAAAGGTCGGCCGGCCGAGCGACTTGGCAACCGAATCCTTGTTGTCGACGCCGACCTGGACCGCCTTGCTCAGCTGCTCGTCGAGGATGAAGCCGTGCGTTTCACGAATGCTCGTGCACCCGGTCACCAGGCCTAGCCCGAGGAGCGCCGTCGCCAGCTTGGCTATCCGCATCGTCATTCACCATTCTCCATTTCGCCGGCGCGCGCCTTGCCCGCTGCCGTGGCACCCAATATGCGGTAAAAGCCAAGGGACGCAACCCGTTGGCGGCGTTCCCCTGTGCGATCGAGGAGAAAAGCATGCGATCGATCATGGCCATGGTGCGACCAAGGCGCCCCGACGCCGCTGCCCTTTATGCCGCACTGGTGGCCGAGGCGCGCGCCCCCGGCTGGTTCCTCGACGGCGGCGTGGCCGACGATCAGGACGGCCGCTTCGCGGTGTTGTCGAGCGTCGTCGCACTGGGAATCTTGCGGCTGGAGAACGGCGGCGAGGAGGCCGCCCGAGCAAGCGTCGCGCTGACCGAGGCGTTCATCGCCGACATGGATTCTCAAATGCGCCAGGAAGGATTCGGCGATCCGTCGCTGGGGAAGCAAGTGCGCCACATGGTCGGCGCGCTGGCCAACCGGGTCGATATCTGGCGGCGAACCCTGGCCGAGGATGCGGGGTGGGACGAGAGCGTCGCGGAGACTATCCACCGCGGCGTCGAGACCGACGAGGCGGCGCGGACTTTCGCCGCCGAATCGATGCGCCGGCTGCACGAAACACTCGACGGCGCCGACGACCCGGCCGTAATGCGGGGCCGCTGGCGGTGACCGGGCCGGCGCACCTTCTGCCGCTAGATCAGGTGCGCGACGGTGGCCGCATCGACATCGTTGCCGATGAGGCGGAGCGGGCCGAGCTCGCCGACCGGCTCAGCCTGCTGTCGCTCGACCGGCTCGACGCCCATGTCGTGCTGAGTCGCGAGGGGAAACGGGTGCGCGCGTGCGGCCGATTCAAGGCCGTGCTCGACCAGGCCTGCGTCGCCACCGGGGAGCCGGTACGCTGCCGACTTGATGAGCCGTTTGAAGTGATCTTTGTGCCCGAACCCAAAATCGGCCAGCCCGATACGGAGATCGAACTGAACGGCGATGAGCTTGATACCATGTTCCACGACGGTCGCGCGATCGACCTTGGCGCGGCAGTCGCCGATTCGCTTGCGCTGGCGCTCGACCCCTATCCGCGCAGCCCGGCGGCGGAGAAGGCGCTGAAAGAGGCCGGGGTGATCAGCGAGGAAGAAGCCGGCCCGTTTGCGGCGCTGGCGGTGCTGAAGAGAAAATTGTCCGGGGAGTGAGGACCGGTAGTCTAGAACGGAACGTCGTCATCCAGGTCGGTGTCGAATGCCGCCGGCTGCGGGCGGGACTGGCGGGCGCCGCCGCCGCTCCCTGCGCCATCGTCGAAAGTCGATGCTCCGCCCCCCCCGTAGCTGCCACCCGAGCCGCCTTCACGGCTGTCTAGCAGCACCAACTCACCGCGGAAGCGCTGCAGCACGACCTCGGTCGAATAGCGGTCGGCACCCGATTGGTCGGTCCATTTGCGGGTCTGGATCTGGCCTTCGAGATAGACCTTGCTGCCCTTGCGCAGATAGGATTTGGCGACCCGGCCGAGATTCTCGTTGAAGATCACCACCTGGTGCCATTCGGTGCGTTCCTGGCGGTTGCCGTCCTTGTCCTTCCACGATTCGGACGTGGCGACTCGCAGGTTGACCACTTCGCCACCGTTGTTGAGGCTGCGCGCCTCGGGATCGGCGCCGAGGTTTCCGACCAAAATCACCTTGTTCACGCCCGCCATCAGTGTTTCTCCTGTTGCTGAGCGCCACCTAAGCCATCACCGCGGCGAATGCCAAGCGCCTGTTATCCGCTGGGCAGCGGATGGGCATGGCCGCGGTTCGCCCAGCGGAAGCCGAGGATCACCACCGCCAGAGCCAGGAGCTGGGCGCCGCTCGCCTGAGCCGTCGGGAATAGCCCGAGGATCGTGATCCGCGGCACGCTATCGAGCGGGGTCACCGGAATGATGCCCGCCTCCTGCAACGCGCCAACGCCTTTGCCGGCGAGGACGACGGCGAGAACCGCGATGAGGATCGCGCTATATTTGAAGAATTGCGTGATCGGCAACTTGCGACTGTAGCTCAGCATCAGCCAGGCGATCAGTCCAAGCAGCGCGATGGCGGACAGGGCTCCGGCGACGATCGTCACGCCATTGTCCGCGGTCCACAAGGCGGCATAGAACAGGATTGTCTCGAACACCTCGCGATAGACGACGATGAAGGCGAGGCCGAACAGGAACCAGGCCGAGCCGCGCGACAGCGCCCCCTCCATCTTGCCGGCAATGTAGCGTCGCCATTCCTCCGCCTGACTCTTGCCGTGCATCCAGATGCCGACCGACAGCAGGATCACCGCGGCGAGCAGCGAGCCGAAGCCTTCGGTCAGCTCGCGGTTCGCGCCGGTCAGTTCGAGCGCATAAGTGGCGACCGCCCAAGTCGCTCCACCGGCGAGGAGCGCCCCGATCCATCCGCCATGGACATAGGGCAGTGCTTCAGTCCGTTCCGCCTTGCGCAGGAAAGCGATCATCGCGATCACCACCAGCAACGCCTCGAGCCCTTCGCGCAGCAGGATGGCGAAAGCGCCGAGGAAGGTCGACAGGGTGCTCGCCGCCTCGGGCGCCAGCGCGATCTCGGCCTGGCCGAGCAGGCGCTCGGTCGCTGCCAGCCGCTGGCCCAAAGCCTGTTCGCTTTCCCCGCGCGTAATCGCGACACGGAAAGCGCCCATCGACGCTTCGACCTGGTGCATCAGCGCGCCGTCGCGCGTGGCGAGGACGGACTCGACTGGCTCAAACCCATCGAGATAGGCGGACAGGGCAAGCTCTCCGGCCTGCTTGCGGTTCCCGGCCGAATAAGCGGCAAGGCTCTGGCGGAGCCGGTCGCGGACAAGCTGAAGCGGGGCGGGGCGCTGGGTGGTCAGGGCTCCCGGGTTAGCGCGAAGATAGGCGACCACGGCGTCGGCCTTGTCGCGGCCGATCCGGGCTTCGAGATCCGCCGGGGTCAGCGCGGCGAGCGCCGCCATGTCGGGGATCAGGGCGCGGAGCGAAGGATCCTCGCGCCAGACCCGCTCGCCGCTGGCGACGTCGCGCCAGGCGAGGCCGCCGACGTGGAAGGCGAGGTCCCAACGGTCCTCCTCGGGAAGCGAGGCGAAGCTTTGCATCGCGGTGCCTTCCAGCCCCTGCGATATGACCTGGTAGAGGCCGAAAATGCTCCGGTCTCGGGCACGCGCCTGGTTGGCAAAGGCGATTGGCGGGGGGTCCAGCTTGGCGAAGGCGCCGCTCGGCCCTTCCCCCTTGGCGCCATGACAGGAAGCGCAATTTTCGGCGAAAAGCGCGGCGCCGCGCGCGAGGTCGGGAACCTGCGCTGGCGCGAGCGGCACCGGGTAAGCAGCGATCAGCCCGGCGGCGAGCTTGCGGGCGCGCGACGCGATAGCGCTGGGTTCGGCCTTCGCCGCGATCGCTTTGCGAAGCGCGGCGGCGTCGGCCAGCAACGTGGCGCGCTGCGGCCGATCTGGCAGCGCCGTCAACCGTTCACCGACCGAGGCGGAAAATTCGCTCATCTCCCGATATTCGGCGGGGTTGATCACCCGCCCGCCGGCGACCGCTCCACCATAATCGACCGCGATATAATCGAGCAGCCGCCAGCTGGTTTGCACTTCCTGGCCAACGTTCGAGGCCTGTGCCGGTGGGTTGGCGGCGATAGCCACGACCCCCAACAGGAGGAGCAACAGTGCACGAAGCGGCCGAAAAGCGTGAATCGGTGTCATGCCATGTTCATAGCATGGTGCGAATGATTATCAATAACGATACGAAAAGGTTCCGTCGCGCGACGTTCGGCTTCTTAATCAGGCGGATAGCGCAGGCGACCGAGGAAACGGGCGAGGCTTGGGCGGCGGATGGCGTTGGCGCGCCAGCCGGCCTTGGCCTTTTCGAACTTCATCACCCCGGCGAGACGGCGGTCGAGGAAGGCAGCGGTCGCGCTCCACCCCTCGCTTTGATCGTCGAGCCAGGCGAGCAGCGTCGCGGTATAGACGCCCGAGAGGATGAGTCGCTTGGTATAATGGTTGTAGTCCGTCGCGGTATCGCCGGCGAGACGCCACATCCGATCCGCCGAGCGCCATCCGGTCTTGAACGCCAGCGGGATATTCCGCGGCAGCGCGAGAATCGACAGCGCGCTGCGCACCGCCTCGCGCGCCGGGCCGGTGGTTTCGAGCCGGAACCAGATCATCGCGCGGATGCGGGTACTGACTTTCATCGCCGCGAGGACATCGGGCGTGAAATGCGCCTCCATCAAGGCATCGACGCCATCG
>JBDSMA010000171.1:0-1641 GCA_039916085.1 Sphingomicrobium sp. | reverse complement strand
GGGCGTCGTTGAAGTAAGCCGGAACGGTGATCACCGCCTGGGTAACCGTCTCGCCAAGATAGGCCTCGGCGGTTTCCTTCATCTTCTGCAAGGTGAAGGCGGAGATCTGCGACGGCGAATAATCCTTGCCGCCGGCCTGGACCCAGGCGTCGCCATTCGATCCCTTGACGATCTTGTAAGGCACCAGCTCGGTGTCCTTCTTGGTGATCGGGTCGTCGAACCGGCGGCCGATCAGGCGCTTGACCGCAAAGATGGTATTGTCGGGGTTGGTCACCGCCTGACGCTTGGCTGGCTGGCCGATCAGCCGCTCTCCATCCTTGGTGAACGCGACTACCGAGGGGGTGGTGCGCGCGCCTTCGCTATTCTCGATCACCTTGGGCTTGCCACCCTCCATCACCGCGACGCAGCTGTTGGTGGTGCCGAGGTCGATCCCGATCACTTTCGCCATGTTTTGCCCTCTTCATTTACGCCTGTATTCCGCCCCGATTGCGGCCGGGGGCAGGTGATGTTTCGCTGGCGATATAGGGGGCGCTTCGGCCACGACAAGACCGGCGGGCCAAGGTGCTTTGTCAACCAATTGCCGCTAGGGCAGCCAATGATGGGGACGCTCAGCGACGGGACATGGCTCAGCGCCGCCAGGGCACGCGCGGTCGCACTGGCCAGCCTTGCCGTCACCATCGGCATGGTCGCCTGGCTGTTTCTCACCGCGCACGGGTCGCTCGACGCCCACGGCCGCCCGCTCGGAACCGATTTTTCCGAAGTCTTTGCGGCGGGGCAGATGGCGCTTCATGGCGACGCAGCCAAAGTGTGGGACTGGCCGAGCCACTTCGCCGTCCAGCAGGCGCTCCACGGTTCGACCAGCGTCGAGCTCTACGGCTGGCATTACCCGCCGCCATTCCTGCTCGTCGCCGCGCTGCTCGCGAGCATTCCCTACGTCCCGGCGTTGATTGCCTGGCAGGCGGCGACGCTCGGGCCGCTGGCGTATGCGGCGCAGCGCTACCTCAAGCTGCGCGACGGCTGGCTGTTCGTCGCCGGCGCGCCAGTCACGCTGATCTGCCTGACCCACGGCCACAACGGCTTCCTCACTGCACTGCTGCTCGGCGGCGGCCTGCTGCTGCTTGAGCGGAGGCCGTTGATCGCCGGGCTGTTGCTCGGTTGCCTGATCTACAAGCCGCAATTCGTGCTGATCCTGCCGCCATTGCTGCTCGTCACCCGCAACTGGCGCGCAATCCTCGGCGCCCTGGGCTCGAGCTTGCTGCTGGTCGCCTTGACCTTAGCCTTATGGGGCTGGCCGGTGTGGCAGGCGTTTCTCGACAGCCTGCCGCTGACCCGCCACATCGTCGTCGAACAGGGTCAGGCCGGCTGGTTCAAGATCATGTCGCCGTTCGCCGCGATGCGGGGTTGGGGCGCGGACTTGGCCGCCGCTTATGCAGTGCAGGGAGTATTTTCGCTCGGCGCGATCGGGGCGACTCTATGGCTCGCCCTGCGCAGCCGGCCCGCGTTGCGCAACGCCGCCGCCACCGCCGCCGCGCTAATCGCCACGCCCTATGTGCTCGACTATGATTTCGTCGTCCTGCTCGCCGGCATCGCTTTCCTGTTCAAGGATGGCGAGGAACATGGCTGGAGACCGTGGGACAGGAC
>JBDSMA010000170.1:0-5195 GCA_039916085.1 Sphingomicrobium sp. | reverse complement strand
TGCTGTTCGGCGTGCTCGATCCGCCGCGACAGCTCGGCGAAGCCGGTCGGAAGCTGGGCGTCGGTGACCGTGTCATAAGCCAGCTTTGCGGTGCTGCGGATGATGGCGCGCTCGGCGCCGTCGAGCTTGACCGCGCCGTCGCCGGCGACCCGGACCGTAAACACCACTGCCGGGCGCGGGCCGTCGGGAAGCAAGCTGGCCGCCGCTTCGCTGATCACCGGCGGATAAAGGCCGGCGCGGCCGTCGGGCAGGTACAGCGTCGAGCCGCGGCGCCACGCCTCGACATCGATCGGGTCGCCGTCGGCGACGAACCAGGCGACGTCGGCGATGGCGTAATGGAGCAGCAGGTCGCCGCCGCTGTGTTCGATGGTAAAGGCTTGGTCGAGGTCGGTCGAACTGGCCGGGTCGAGCGTCACGAACGGCATGGACGTGCGGTCGGCATGCTCACTTGGCGGCCTCGTAGCCGCCTGTGCGGCGGCGGCCAGCACCTCGGGCGGAAAGGTTTCGGGAACCTGAAATTCACGCCGGATGTCGGCAAGACCGCGGTCGAGGGCATTGGTGGGATCGATTATCGCCTTCATCGCCGCGGGTGGTAGAGAGGTTTTTCCGCGGTGGCGAGACGGCTGGTTACATCCGTGACACTTGAACGGGCCGCGGAGAGGCTCATCTTTCCCGCATGATCGACATCCGTCCCTTTGCCACTTTGGGCCACGCCGACCACGGCTGGCTTGATGCCCGCCACCATTTCAGCTTCGCCAGCTATCACGACCCCGCCCGCATGGGGTGGGGCGCCATCCGCGTCTGGAACGACGACAGGATTGCGGCCAAATCTGGCTTTCCGCCGCACCCACACCGCGACATGGAGATCGTCACCTTCGTCCGGTCGGGCGCGATCACCCACCAGGATTCGCTCGGCAACAAGGGCCGTACCGGAGCCGGGGATGTCCAGGTAATGAGCGCCGGGTCGGGTGTGGTTCACGCCGAATATAATCTCGAGGACGAGGCCACGACCTTGTTTCAGATCTGGATCGAGACCGACCAACCCGGCGTCGCGCCCGGCTGGGGCATGATGCCGTTCCCCAAGGAAGCCCGCGAAGGAATGTTCCAGTTGCTGGCCAGCGGCAATCCCGACGACGGCGCGCTGACCATTCACGCCGACGCGCGAATCCTCGGCGCGACGGTCGGTGCCGGCGACAGTATCATGTATAGCGCAGACGCGGCGCGTCACCTCTACCTTGTTCCCTCCGCGCCGGTGTTGGTCAACGGGGTCGAAGCCGCCGCGCGGGATGGCATCGCCATTACCGGCGAGGCGAAGGTGACGATCCAGGCTGTGTCCGACGCGCAATTGGTGCTGGTCGACGCGCGCTAGGCCGTCGGCGGCTTGCCCTCGGGTTCGGTTCGCGCCATGACGCCGGGCGCGCCGCGACCCTGGGGGCAGGGGCGGCGCGACTAGCAACAGGCGGGAAGGGAGTGTGGGGCGGATGACGGGCCGTGGTCGGCATGTTTGGCGAATCGCGCTCGCGACCCTGCTTGCCTGGGCGCCGCCGCTTGCCGCACAAAATGTATCGAACAGCATACAGCCGGCGACGACGACTCCGCCGCCGCCCGCGTCCAATACTATTGGCCCGAAGGAACTGCAGAATTTCAACCTCGGCGGGACGGTCATCAGGCGCGCCGAGCCCGAGGCGGCTCCCGCGCCCGCGCCCAAGCCCAAGCCGCCGCCGCCGCGCAACCTGGCGCCGGCCAATACTCCTCCAGCGGCTGACACCCAGCCTGTTCGCAAGGCCGCGCCGCGCCCAGAGGCAACACTACCCGCGAGTCCATCGACCAGCATCGCTGCCGCGCCAAGCGCCGTCGACACGCCGCCGCCGCCCGCCGCACCCTCGCCCGCACCCGTGGCGGCTGCACCGCAAAGTCCGACACCCGCTGAGGGCATGGGGTGGTGGCCATGGTGGCTCGCCGCGCTCATCCTGGCAATGGCGGGCGGTTACCTGCTGTGGCGTCGGCAGCAGCCGCAGCGCCCTGCCACCGCCGGGGTCGGCGAGATGGCGGACTGGCAGCGTCCCGCGCCACTACCGGCCGCGCCGCGCGACATGGCTCCCCAGCCGGCCCGCCCCGCGCCGGCTGCCGCGCCTCGCCCGGTGGATTCGGCCGGCGGTGGCATCGTGTCGCGCGGACTCAAGCCCGAGATCGGTTTCGAATTTACCCCGCTGCGGGCCGAAATCGACGCCGCCGGCGCGGCCATGCTGAGCTTCGAGCTGACGGTGGTCAACGGCGGCGGCGCGCCTGCGCGCGACCTGTTGGTCGAAGCCATGATGACCAATGCTGGTCCGCGCCAGGATGACGAGATCAGCCATTTCTTCCGCAATCCTCTCGGTCGGGGTGATCGCCTGCCGCTTGTCCCGCCGATGGGCCGGGTGACCCTGAGGATGCGCGTACCGCTGCCCGCCGAACGCCTCGCTCCGCTGGAGATTGAGGGGCGCAAGCTGCTGGTTCCGCTGGTCGCGGTCAATGCGCTGTTCCGGTCAAGCCAGGGCGAGGGGCAGCAATCGGCCAGCTTTCTCGTCGGTCGCGGCGGCCAGGACGGCGGCAAGATGGGTCCGCTCAGCCTCGACCGCGGCGCCCGCGTCTGGACCGGCCTCAACACCCGTCAGCACAGCGCCGGACTCCAAGCATAGCTCACGGACTTGACGAAGGCGGCAAGGTCTCGCGGCTCGAGATATTTCTGGGTGGCGGCACACTCCTGGCGACCCGAGACTATAGCGCGGTCCCGGTCGAGTTATAGCTGTGCCAGGCGAGGACCGCGGCGGCGCCTCTGTGCGGGCGCCAGGCCTCGGCCAGTTCGCGCAGCTGCTTTTCGGACGGGCGTTCGGCCATTGCGAGGATGCGGCCGATCGAGATCTGCACGGCGAGGTCGCCCGCCGGCCACACGTCGCCGCGACCTTCGGCAAACAGCAGATAGATTTCCGCCGACCAGCGGCCGATGCCCTTGATTTTGGTCAGCAGCGCGATCGCTTCCTCATCGTCCGCGGGAAGTTTCGTCAGATCGACGTCGCCAGACAGCACCAACCCGGCGAGACTGCGCGCATAGCCTGCTTTCTGGCGCGACAGACCGGCTTCGCGAAGTTGCTCGTCACTTGCTTCGAGTAGCGCTTTGAGATCGACCGGCTGGCCGTATTTCGCAATCAGCTTGGCCCACATCGAGCGTGCCGCGGCGACACTGACCTGCTGTCCGACGATGGTGCGCAGCAGGGTCTCGACCCCCGGTTCGCTCAGCCGCGGCTCGGGCCGCCCGTGGGTCTCCAGTACCTGGCGGAAGCCCGGCTCGGCGGCAGCCAGCGCGTCGAGGCTGGCGTGGAGGGTGGTGGTGGTGCGGACCATCAGGCGACGCTCGCCGCGTACAGCGCGACCGCCGCGGCGTTCGACACGTTGAGGCTTTCCATCGCGTCGGAGATCGGCAGGCGGGCCAGCGCATCGACATGCTCGCGCGTATTGTGACGCATACCCGGACCCTCGGCGCCGAGCACCAGCGCGACGCGCTGCGGCCCCAAAGCGGCCTTCAACTCATCGGTGGCATCGCCGGCCAGCCCGATCCGCCAGAAGCCGGCCGCGGCAATTTCCTCGAGCGCGCGGGCAAGGTTGACGACTCGCGCCCACGGCACCCGCTCGAGCGCGCCCGACGCGGCCTTGGCCAGCGCGCCGCTCTCCGGCGGGGAATGGCGGTCCTGGGTGACGATTCCGATCGCTCCGAACGCCGCGGCGGTGCGCAGGATTGCGCCGACATTGTGCGGGTCGGTGACCTGATCGAGCACCAGCAGCACTGCGCGCTCCGGCGCGTCGGCGAGGAGGTCGGCGAGCCAGATGTCATCGAGCGGTTCGACCTCGATCACCACGCCCTGGTGCGGCGTGTCGCCCGGCACCATGCGGCCGAGGTCGGGGCCTTCGGCCATGACTACCGGAACGTCCTTGGGGAAGTTCATCAGCTCGGCGGATTCACGCGTTGCCCACGCCTTGAACACCCGCCGGTCGGGGTTATCGAGCGCCGCCGCGACCGCGTGGCGCCCCCAGAATCGCGGACGACCGGGATTCCCGCCGCCTTTGCCTTTGTTCTTGCGTGCCATGGGCCGCGCTCATGCGGCGGTCGCGCCGCTTAGGCAATCCCCTCCGCATCCAGCGCGTAGCCGGCGCTGCGCACGGTGCGGATGATGTCGGGTTCGTCGAGTGCGATGCGCAACCGACGGACGTGGACGTCGACGGTGCGCAACTCGATTTCCTCGCTGTGCGGCCATACCGATTCTAGAAGCTGCTGGCGTGAAAACACCCGGCCGGGTTGACCGAGCAAGTGCCGCAAAAGGCGATATTCGGTAGGTCCGAGCGGGATCGGGCGCCCATCGCGCTTCACCTTGTGCGCGGCGAGGTCCATCTCGATCCCGGCATAGCCCAACGCACCGGCAGCCATCGCCGGCCGGACCCGGCGGAGCACGGCGTTGGCGCGGGCCAGCAGTTCCTTCGGACTGAACGGCTTGGTCATATAATCGTCGGCGCCAGTCTCGAGACCGCGGATCCGGTCTTCCTCCTCACCGCGCGCGGTGAGCATGATTATCGGCACGTTGGCGGTTGCCTCGCGGCGGCGCAGGCGGCGGCAGACTTCTATCCCGCTGATTCCTTCGATCATCCAGTCGAGGATGATCAGGTCGGGGCGTACTTCCTCGGCCAGGATCAGCGCCTCCTCGCCATCGCCAGTGCGGGTCACGGCCCACTCGGCGCGCCCGAAGTGGAAGATGACGAGGTCCGCCAGCGCGCGATCATCCTCGACCAGCAGCAGGCGTTTGGCGCTCATGCCATCACGCCTTGTAAAGGTCATCGCCGCGCGGGCGGTCGGCGAGGTGCTGACCGGTCGCGGCGTAATAGACCATTTCGGCGATATTGGTCGCATGGTCGCCGACCCGCTCGACGTTCTTGGCGATGAACAGCAAGTGGGTCGACTGGCCGATATTGTTGGGGTTTTCCATCATGAAGGTCAGCAAAGTGCGGAAGATGCTGTTGTAAAAATCGTCGACCGCGCGGTCGCGCTCGACCACTCGTACGGCGGCCTCAGCGTCGCGTTCGACGAAGGCGTTGAGCACGTCATGGACCATCTGCGTCGCGATCCGCGCCATTTCCGGAAGCAGGGAAAGGGGCTCGATCGCGCCGCC
>JBDSMA010000169.1:0-10749 GCA_039916085.1 Sphingomicrobium sp. | reverse complement strand
CGCCTCTCCGCGATCATGGCCGCCGACGTTGTCGGATACAGCCGCCTGATGGGGACCAATGAGGTCGGCACGCTGACGTCCTTGAGGGAACATCGCACCGAATTGATCGACCCCAGCATTGCCGCGCATCAGGGGCGGATCGTCAAATTGACCGGTGACGGGATGCTGGTCGAATTCCCAAGCGTAGTCAGCGCGGTCGAGTGCGCCGTCGATGTCCAGCGCGAAATGCGTAACCGCAACGGCCCGGTGCCCGAAGAGCGGCGGATCGAATTTCGCATCGGTATCAATTTGGGCGACGTGATCGTCGAGGGTGACGACATCTTCGGCGACGGGGTCAACGTCGCCAGCAGGATCGAAGGGATTGCCAAGCCTGGCGGCGTATCGGTGTCGAGCAACGTGCGCGAGAATCTCGGTAACAAGCTCGACCTGGTGTTCGAGGACATGGGCGACCAGGAGCTGAAAAACATCGAATTCCCGGTCCGGGTGTTCAACGTGGTCGTCGCTGCTGGCGCAAGCAAGCCGCAACCGGGCACCGAACCCGATATCGCCGACGCCGACAAGCCGTCGATCGCGGTGCTGCCGTTCACCAACATGAGCGATGACCGCGGGCAGGAGTTTTTCTCCGACGGGATCACCGAAGATATCATCACCGACCTCAGCAAGATTTCGGGCCTGTTCGTGATCGGCCGCAACACCAGCTTCACCTACAAGGGGAAATCGGTCCAGTTGCAGCAGGTGGCGGCCGAGTTGGGCGTCAAATTCATTCTCGAAGGAAGCGTCCGCAAGTCAGGCGAGCGAGTTCGGGTGACCGGCCAGCTGATCGACGGCGGAAGCGGCGGCCACCTGTGGGCCGACCGCTATGATCGCCAATTGACCGATATTTTCGACATCCAGGACGAGATCACGCAGAGCATCGTTGCTCAGCTCAAGATCAAGCTGCTGCCGAAGGAAAAGAAAGCGATCGCGCAAGCGCCGACGGTCAATGTCGAAGCCTATACCTACTACCTCAAGGGCCGCCAATTCTTCCATGGTTCGACCAAGTCGTTCCTCCAGCTCGCGCGCCAGATGTTTGCCAAGGCAGTGGAGCTCGACCCGCTCTATGCGCGCGCTTATGCCGGGATTGCCAATTGCGATGCCCGGCTTAGCGGCTGGTACAATGTTCCGCGGCCGGGCGAGGAGATTCTCGCCACCGCCGCCAAGGCGATCGCGCTCGATCCCAACCTCGCCGAAGCCCATGCTGCCCGCGCCATTGCGCTGGTGAATAACAACCACCGGGCCGAAGCAGCCGACGCCTTCGAGCGCGCTCTAGAGCTCGATCCGAACAGCTTCGATGCCAACCTTGCTTATGCCCGCTTCCGGGTGACGGAAGGGGACTTCGATCGCGCAGTTGAATTGTATCGCCGGGCAGTCGAGAGCCAGCAGGATGATTCTCAAGCGCCGATCCTGCTTCAGATGCTGCTGCGCCTGATCGGTCGGGACGAGGAGGCCAAGAAATATGCGCGGCTTGGGCTCAAGCGGGCGGAAGAGCAGCTTCGCCTTCATCCTGAAAGTTCAAGGCCGGCGCAGCTTGGCGCGACCGCGCTCGCGAATTTGGGTGAAACCGACCAGGCCAAGGCGTGGATGGACCTGGCGCTGGCGATCGATCCCGACGATGCGAACACCAAATATAACGCGGCGTGCATGTGGGCGCAGCTCGGTGAACCGGAAAAGGCGTTCGACTTTCTGGAGGACTGGATCCAGCATGTCGGGCCAGACCTTAAGTCCTGGTTCGAGCATGACTCCGACCTGATGCCGTTGCGCGACCACCCTCGCTACCAGAAATTGCTGATTTCGACCAAGGCCTGATTGCCCGGCCGGTCTTCCCGGTCGGCGCCTTGGACCGGATCAGGCGACACTCGCCTTCAAAATCTTGCCCGGCTCGCGCGGCGGTTCGCCGACCGGGAGCGCGTCGACATGCTCCATGCCGCTCTCGACCCGGCCCCACACGGTATATTGCTTGTCGAGGAAAGTCGCATCGTCGAAGCAGATAAAGAACTGGCAGTTGGCGCTGTTCGGGTTGGCGGTGCGGGCCATCGAGCAGGCGCCGCGCGTGTGCCGTTCGTCGTTGAACTCGGCCTTCAGGTCGGGGAGCTTGGAGCCGCCGGTTCCGGTCCCGCTCGGATCGCCGCCCTGCGCCATGAAACCGGGAATGACCCGGTGGAATACGACACCGTCGTAAAAGCCGTCGCGGGCGAGCGAAGCGATGCGCTCAACGTGGCCGGGGGCGACCTCTGGCAACAGCTTGATCACGACGTCGCCGCCGCTCGAAAGGGTCAGGGTCAGGGTGTTGGCGTCCGCCATCTCTTCTCTCCGCTTGGGGTCTGGGTTGGCGGCCATGTAGGGTGGGCTTGGCGGTTGCGCCAGTGCCCGGCCAGGCATAGGAGGGCGACAACCGGCCGGGCGTGAGAGGACTGCGAGTGAGCGAACGCGACGAATTCGCCAGCGCCCACCACGAGCCTGAGCTGCAAGTCTCGGTCGACAACGATGTGCTCGACGAGGAAGACCGGTTGCGGCCGCGGTTCGTCCGCGAAGTGCTCGACGCGGTCGCCGATGGCGATGATGAGGCCGCGCGCAGCCTGGTCGCCAATCTTCACCCCGCCGACATTGCCGACCTGATCGAGCTGGCCCCAACCGACGAGCGTGCCGACCTCATCCAGGCGCTCGCGGGGATCGTCGATGCCGACGTCTACGCCGAGCTCAACGAGCATGTCCGCGAGGACATGATCGACGAGATGGAGCCGCAGCAGGTCGCCGACCTCGCCGCCCAGCTCGACACCGACGATGCGGTCGCGATCATCGAGGACCTCGAGGAGCGTGAGCAGCGCGCCGTCCTTAGTGCGATGGAACCCGATGACCGCGCCGCGGTCGAGGAAGCGCTGAGCTATGGCGAGGAGACCGCTGGCCGCCTGATGCAGCGCGACCTGATCGCGGTGCCCGAGGATTGGACCGTCGGAAAGGTTATCGACTATTTGCGCTCGTCCGACGAGCTGGCCGATGATTTCTGGGAAGTGTTCGTGGTTTCACCGGCCCACCGTCCGATCGGAACCTGCAAGCTGTCGACGATCCTCAGGAGCCGGCGCGACATCGCGGTCGGCGACATCATGTCACTCAAGCAGACGCTGATCCCGATCGATATGGATCAGGAAGAAGTCGCGCTGCGGTTCCAGAAATATGCGCTGATCTCGGCCGCGGTGGTCGATCCGGCAGGCCGGCTGGTCGGGATGATCACCGTCGACGACGTGGTCCACATCATCCAGGAAGAAGCCGGCGAGGATACGTTGCTGCTGTCCGGCGCCGGCGACGGCGACATCAACGAACCGATCCGCCTGACCATCCGCACGCGACTGTGGTGGCTAGTCGTCAACCTCGGCACCGCGATCCTCGCTGCCGCGGTGGTCGGGGGGTTCGAGGCCGAGATTTCCAAGCTAGCGGTTCTCGCGGTGTTGATGGGCATCATTTCAGGCATGGGCGGCAATGCCGGCACGCAAACCCTGGCCGTCGTGGTGCGGGCGCTGGCCACCAATCAGCTGACTAGTTCGAACACGGTGCGAATGGTCCGCCGAGAGTTGGTCATCGCCCTCGCCAATGGTGTCGTGCTGGCGCTGATCACCGGCGGTGGCACCATTCTCATCTATCATAACATTCCGCTTGGGCTCGTCATGGGCGCGGCGATGATCATCAACAATCTGGTCGCCGGCCTGTCCGGCATCCTGGTGCCGCTTGCACTCGAAAAGGCACGCATCGATCCGGCGGTGTCGTCGGCGGTGTTCGTAACCATGATGACCGACGTGATGGGCTTTTTCAGCTTCCTGGGACTGGCCCAACTTGCGGGACTCGCCGGCTAGAAGGTTGAAGAAGCGGACGCTCTGGCCCATCTGGCGCGGGTGCTCCACCTCACCAAGACCGCCGTCGGCTGCGCCAGTATCGAAGCGCTGGAGAACCGTATCGCCCGCCGGGTGACCCAGCAGGGCGAGGTGCGGGTGCCGACCCGGATGCGGCCGAAGCGGATGGACGAGCTGATCGGCGGCCACCTCCACTGGATCGTCAAGCACCGCATCGTCGCGCGGATGCAGATCCTCCGCTTCGACGATCGCAGCGACGGGCGAATCGACATCGTCTGCTCGGCAAGCCTCGTCGCCGTGCCGCCGAAGCCCAAGCGGGCGCATCAGGGCTGGCGTTACCTGAGCGACGAAGACTCGCCGGGCGGGGAGGACGACGGCAGCGGCATGGCCGAGCTGCCGCCGCGGATGTACGCCAAGCTGGCCGGGCTGGGCCTGGTCTAGCGGCAGCCGGATACGCTGGCCGAGCCCATCGCATCGACCGTGCAGGCCGGCTTGCCGGCGACGGTGACGGTCGCCGCGCCGCCAGCGGTGATCTTGGCACTGTTGCTGGCGGTCACCTGGACGCTCGTCGGGCCGAGTGCGGTCAACGTCAGATCCTTCACTTTGAGGGCGCTGGCATCGAGCGCGCCGGCGCCGTTGACGATGGCGGTCATGGTTCCGGCCTTGCCGCCGAGCCTGGCGCTGCCGGTGCCCGCGAGAGTCAGCCTGAACTGATCGACGTCGGCCAAAGCGATGCTGCCCTGCGCGGCACCGGCGAGGATCAGCGTGAAGGTCAAGCCGCGCACCTTGTCGATGGCAATGCTGCCGGCGCCGCTGGCCGAGGCGGAGTTGAGGTCATGGGTGCCGATGGCGATGGTCGCCGGGCCCGCCGGGGCGGCGAAGCCGGTCCATGCCGAGCGATTGGCCTGAACGATCAGGGTCGTGCCCTCGACCCTCAGGCTGATGGCGTCGATCGCCTGGTTCGACCCGGTGGCGCGCGCGAATGGCGCGACGTTGGTCGTCAACGTGACCGCGAATGGCCCTTCGATTCGTACCCGGTCGAAGCTGGTGACCGTATAATTGCGGGTCGCGGCGGTGGCCGGCGCGGCGGCGAGCAGGCCGAGGGCGGCGAGGGGAAGGAGTTGTTTCATTCCGCCACCCTCGCCGATCATGGTTAGCAAAGGCTTAAGAGCAGTGCGCGTTGCCCGAGCCATTCTTGGTGACGTTGCAATGCGCGCCGCCGGTAATGGTCACGTCGCCCGACCCGAGCATCGAGATATCGGCCTGGCCGGTGGCATGAGCGGTGACATTGCCGGACCCGGCGATCGACACGCTGGCGTCGGTCGCGATCAGGCCGGGAGCGTCGATGTCGCCCGACCCGGCGATGTTGAGGTTGACCTTGGCCGCCTTGCCCGCGGCGCGGATGTCGCCCGAACCGGCGATCGACAATTCGACCTCGCGCGCGTCGAGCGCGTCGATGCCGAGGTTGCCCGACCCGGCGACTTCGCCCTTGAAACCGGGGCCGCCGGCACGATCGATTCGCAGGTCGCCCGATCCGGCGATGGCGGCGCCGGTCAGCGCGCCAGCGCCGCTGACGGTTACGGTCACTTTGCCATGGTTGCCCCAGCCCAAGTGGAAGCCGCTTTTCCGGCGCGGCTGAATCTTGAGCGTGCCGTTTTCGACCAGGATTTCGGTCTCGTCGAGCACCGCCTGGCCGCCCCGGGCGTGGACCCCCGACGCGCCGCCGGCGGTCACCGTCACGTCATATCCGCCGGATACCGCGATCTTCTGGAATGCGCCGACGGTGTAGTCGCGGTCGGTCGCGGGACCGGCGTCGCGAACCTCGCCGCGGCTGCGATCATGGCAAGCGGCCATGGCCAGCACCAAGGCCGCGGCGGTGGCGAAACGGGCAATCCTCATAATGTCCTCCATGTGTGTTGCAGCATTAATACAGCAAGACGGACGGACGGGCAAGGGGCATAAGAAAAGGGCGCCCGGTTAGGGGCGCCCTGATCGTTGCGTCGGAAGATCGCGGTCTTACGCGATTTCCTTGGCCTTGTTGTGGATCGCGGCGGCCTTGTTCAAAATCTCCAGGATCTTGACCAAAGCGGCCTTCTCGTCGGTTTGCTCCATCGCGCCGAGCTCACGCGCCAGGCGCGACGAGGCGGCTTCGAAGATCTGCCGCTCCGAATAGCTTTGCTCGGGCTGGTCGTCGGCGCGGAACAGATCTCGGGTCACTTCGGCGATCGACGTCAGGTCGCCCGAATTGATCTTGGCTTCATATTCCTGCGCGCGGCGCGACCACATGGTGCGCTTGACCTTGGGCTTGCCCTTCAGCGTTTCGAGCGCGTCCCGCATCGTCTTGTCGCTCGACAGCTTGCGCATGCCGACCGCATCGGCCTTGCCGACGGGGACGCGAAGCGTCATCCGCTCCTTTTCGAAGCGCAGGACATACAGATCGAGGCTGAGCCCCGCGATTTCCGTGCTTTGCAGCTCGACCACCCGGCCGACGCCGTGCTTGGGGTACACAACATAATCGCCAACATCGAAGCTCAAGGGCTTGGCTGCCATTCTCGCACCTTTCTCATCATCCGCGGGCTAAAAGACCGATACGCACCGTATCGCCCCCAACAGCGACCCCCCGGTCACAGTCTCCAGCCCTCCTGGATTTGATCCTGTATGAAACCGCCGCCGCGGAAGGCGACGGCCGTTGCGCGATTATATAGCAGAAAAATGACTAGACCGCGAGTCTCAGTTGTTGCGGGCCGCCAAGCTCCTCGTCGAGGATGGAATGGAGGCCGAGGCCGAGCAAGCGGATGCCTTTCCCCGGCGGCATCAGGGCGGCCAGGAGCGCCTGCCCCGCGGCCTCGAAAGCGGCCTGGTCCGGGACCGGCGAGAGGAAGCTCTTCGATCGGGTAATGAGCGCGAAATCGGCAAATTTGACCTTGAGCGTCACCGTCCGTCCCCGCACCCCGGCCCGGTCAACCCGTTCCCAGGCGAAGCCGGCGACGCGGGAGAGCTGCGCCGCTAGCTCGGCGGGATCGGTCAGGTCGGTATCGAAGGTGCGTTCCGCGCTGACCGATTTGTACGGCCGATCGGGGCGCACCGGCCGTTCGTCGATGCCGCGTGCAATCCGCCAATAATATTGGCCGGCCGACCCGAAATGCGCCTCGAGCTGCTGGATTGGCCACGCCGCCAGGTCGGCGCCGTTGCGGATGCCGAGCCGCTCCATCTTGGCGGCGGTGACCGGGCCGACGCCATGGAAGCGCTTGACCGGCAATGTCGCGACGAACGCCGCGCCGTGGTGCGGCGGGATGACGCACAGCCCGTCGGGCTTGTTCTGGTCGGACGCGAGCTTGGCGATGAACTTGCAATAACTGACCCCGGCCGAGGCGGTAAGCCGGGTTTCCGCCCTGATCCGGGCGCGGATTTCCTCGGCGATGGCGCGGGCGCTGCCGAGGCCGCGACGGTCCTCGGTGACGTCGAGATAGGCTTCGTCGAGGCTCAACGGCTCGATCAATTCGGTATAATCGGCGAAGATCGCGCGGATCTGCAGCGAGACGGCTTTGTAGACATCGAACCGCGGCTTGACGAACACCAGCTCGGGGCAGCGGCGCTTGGCGCTGACCGACGGCATCGCCGAGCGGACGCCAAATTCGCGCGCTTCATAACTGGCCGCCGCGACCACCCCGCGGTGGCCGCCGCCGACCGCGACCGGCTTGCCCTTCAGGCTGGGGTCGTCGCGCTGTTCGACCGATGCGAAGAAGGCGTCCATGTCGATGTGGATGATCTTCTTTAGCTGGCGGTCGCCGTCGGTCACGGCCCTTCTTATGCTTTGCCGGCATTTGCGGGGAAAGGGGGCGCGGCCACGGCTCGATTCCATTGATCCGTTTGCTATGGGCAGTTTACGGTCGACGTCGAAGTTTCTTGAGCCGCACGACATCCACATCCATGACGGCGAGGCCGAAGCGCTGCTTGCGGAGGGCGGGAGTTCCCGCTGCCGGCGCAGCCGCGGCACTTGATCGCGATCCGCCGGCCTGCCGAGCGGTCCAACAGGGAGGTACAGCGGGTGGACGGTAAGCCGGGGCAGATCGCTGGTATCGGCAGCTACGTGCGAAAAAATGGGGGTCGCGTCCTCGTGGAGGTGCTCGTCAACTTCGTGCTGCCATTCCTGATTTACAATTATGCGGAGCCGCAGGTGGGAGAGGTTCGCGCGCTGCTCGCCTCATCCGCCCCGCCGATCCTGTGGAGCGTCGTCGAATTCTGGCGCCACCGGCGACTGGATGCGCTGTCGGTGCTCGTGGTGAGCGGCATAGCCTTGTCTCTGCTTGCAATGCTCGGCGGCGGCGGTGTTCGTTTCCTCCAATTGCGCGAGAAGCTTGTTACCGGCTTGATCGGACTCGTCTTCCTGGGCTCCGCAGCAGTGGGCAAGCCGCTGGTCTATGAGCTGGCGCGCGCGACCAAACGCCGCAAGTCCGAGGACGAAGCGCGGGAGTTCGAGGCGCTTCAAATCCATCCCGGTTTCCGCAAGGCAATGACCGTGATGACCTTGGTGTGGGGCTTTGGCCTTCTCGCCGAAGTCGCACTGTCCATCGTGCTGGTCTTCGTTCTCAGCATCCGCGAATATCTGCTCATCAATCCGATCATCGGCTACGGCACCATGGGCGCGCTGGGCCTGTGGTCGTTCCTCTATGCTCAGCGGGCCAAGCGCCGGGGCGAGGAGCGCCGGGCGGCAGCAACGGTTGCCCAGCTTCAGACTGGTCCCGACCCACGAGCCGGATAAGCCGCGGGCGCTCTGACGCAATCTGCGCGGGTTGGCATTGACCGGCTTATTCGATTAAGGCCCGCGGCCATGAACATCCACGAATATCAGGCCAAGGAATTGCTCGCTCATTATTGCGTTCCGGTGCCCGCCGGCTTCGCCGCGATGAGCGTCGCGGAAGCGGTCGAAGCGGCGGACAAGCTCCCGGGGCCCTTGTGGGTGGTGAAGGCGCAGATCCACGCCGGCGGGCGCGGCAAGGGCAAATTCAAGGAACTTGGCTCCGACGCCAAGGGCGGGGTTCGCCTGGCCCATTCGATCGACGAAGTGCGCGCCCACGCAGAGGAGATGCTCGGCAAGACGCTGGTGACGATCCAAACGGGCGATGCGGGCAAGCTGGTCCAGCGGCTGTACATCACCGACGGGGTCGACATCGCCAAGGAGTTCTACCTCGCGCTGCTGGTTGACCGCGACAGCGGCCGGATCGCGGTTGTTGCCTCGACCGAGGGCGGCATGGATATCGAGGCGGTGGCACACGACAGCCCCGAGAAAATCCACACCATCACCATCGATCCGGCGACCGGCCTGATGCCGCACCACGGCCGCGCCGTCGCCAAGACATTGGGGCTGACTGGTGACCTCGCCAAGCAGGCGTCGAGCGTTCTCGCCCATGTCTACAACGCCTTCCTCGGCACCGACGCCAGCCAGATCGAGATCAACCCGCTGGCGGTCACTGCGGAAGGCCATTTGATGGTCCTCGACGCCAAGGTCGGGTTCGATTCGAACGCCATGTTCCGCCACCAGGACCTCGCGGATTTGCGCGATTTGAGCGAAGAAGACCCAATGGAGATCGAAGCCTCGAAACACGACCTCGCCTACATCAAATTGGACGGCGACATCGGCTGCATGGTCAACGGCGCGGGCCTCGCGATGGCGACGACGGACATCATCAAATTGAACGGTGCCTTTCCCGCCAACTTCCTCGACGTCGGCGGCGGAGCGTCGAAGGAAAAGGTCACCGCGGCGTTCAAGATCATTTTGAGCGATCCGGCGGTAAAGGGCATATTGGTCAACATCTTCGGCGGGATTATGAAGTGCGACATCATCGCCGACGGCATTGTCGCCGCGGCGCGCGAGGTAAATATTTCGGTGCCGCTGGTCGTCCGCCTCGAAGGCACCAACGTCGAACAGGGCAAGGCGATCCTGGCCAATTCGGGCCTGCCGATCATCGCCGCCAATGACCTTGGCGACGCAGCAAGGAAGATCGTCGCCGAGGTCAAGAACGCTGCGTAATTTGCTGGAGAACATCGCATGAAACTTCTCGTCGCGGTCAAACGGGTGATCGATTACAACGTCAAGCCGCGGGTCAGGATGGATGGCTCGGGGGTCGATCTGGCCAACGTCAAGATGAGCATGAATCCGTTTGACGAGATCGCGGTCGAGGAGGCGATCCGCCTGAAGGAAAAGGGCGCGGCGAGTGAAATTGTCGCGGTGTCGATCGGGCCGGCCAAGGCGACCGAGACGCTGCGCACCGCACTCGCGATGGGCGCCGACCGCGCGATCCTGATCCAGTGCGATGAGGAGGTCGAGCCGCTCGCCGTCGCCAAGATATTGAAGCGCGTGGTCGAGGAGGAGCAGCCGGGGCTGGTGATCCTCGGCAAGCAGGCGATCGACGATGATTCGAACCAGGTCGGGCAGATGCTCGCCGCGCTGCTCGGCTGGCCGCAGGGGACGTTCGCGTCGAAAGTCGAGGTCAGTGGCGACAGCGTCTGTGTGACCCGCGAAGTCGATGGCGGGCTGGAGACGCTCAAGCTGGCCACGCCAGCGGTAGTGACCACCGACCTCCGGCTGAACGAGCCGCGCTACGCCTCCCTGCCAAACATCATGAAAGCCAAGTCGAAACCGCTGGCGATCAAGGCGCCGGCCGACTTCGGGGTCGACGTTGTGCCGCGGCTGGAGACGCTGAAGGTGGTTGAACCGGCCAAGCGTCAGGCGGGCATCACGGTCGGCTCGGTCGATGAGCTGGTGGCGAAACTGAAAGCGCTGGGGGTAGCCAAATGAAGACGCTGGTATTGGTCGAACATGAAGGCGGCGCGATCAAGGACGCGACGCTGGCCACCGTCACCGCCG
>JBDSMA010000168.1:0-8333 GCA_039916085.1 Sphingomicrobium sp. | reverse complement strand
GGGTCGACTTCGCGATGGACATCCACGGCGACGAGGCGATTCCGGCCAACTTCCTCGCCGGGTTCGAGGGCATCCCCTCGCTGACCGAACGCCAAAGCACGCTGTTCAGGAAGTTCAGCGCGACGCTGGAACGGGTCTCGCCCGACTTCCAGACCCGCCAGGGCTATGAAGTCCCACCGCCCGGGCAAGCCAATATGTCGATGTCGACGACCCAGCTGGCCGAACGCTTCGGCTGCGTGTCGATGACCTTGGAAATGCCGTTCAAGGACAATATCGACCTGCCCGACGAGGTCTATGGCTGGAGCCCCGAGCGCTCCAAATATCTCGCCCTGGCCTGCCTCGATTCGCTTCATGCGATGCTGCCCGACCTCAAGGCTCACAAGACGGAAAAGGCCGCACGCTGATGCCGGTCCTGGTCCTGCTGCGCCACGGCCAGTCGCAATGGAACCTTGAGAACCGCTTCACCGGCTGGTGGGACGTCGGCCTGACCGAAAAGGGCGTCGCCGAGGCCAAAGCGGCGGGCGAGATGTTGCGCGACAAAGGGTATGATTTCGACCGCTGCTTCACCTCGGTCCAATCGCGCGCGATCAAGACGCTCAACCTTTTACTGGAGGAGATGGACCGGCAATGGCTGCCGGCGACCAAGGACTGGCGGCTGAACGAGCGCCACTATGGCGCGCTGACCGGTCTCAATAAGCAGGAGATGATCGACAAGGTCGGGGCCGACCAGGTCCAGATCTGGCGGCGGTCGTTCGACATTCCGCCGCCGCCGCTGGCCGATGACAGCCCCTATCAACCGGCCGGCGACCGCCGTTACGCCGGGATCGCCATCCCCAACACCGAAAGCCTGAAGGACACGATTGCCCGGGTACTGCCTTACTTCGAGGCCGAAATCGCGCCAGCGCTGAAGCGCGAACAACGGGTAATCGTTGTTGCCCACGGCAATTCGCTGCGCGCACTGGAAAAGCATCTGTCGGGCATCGCGGACGCCGACATCGCCGGACTCGAAATCCCGACCGGGGAGCCGATCGTCTATCAGCTGGATAACGAATTGCGGAAGGTTGAGCGTTACTACCTTAACGAACGCTAGGCGGCGACTTTCACCCGATACATCGCCTGATCGGCGCGAGCGAGGACCGAGGCCGGGGTGTCGCCCTTTTCGATCATCGTCACCCCGATCGCCACCGACAGCGGCATCGCCAGGCCTTCGAAGATGAAATCCTCCCCGGCAATCTCGTTGATCAGTCGCTCGGCGGTTTCCACTGCGCTTTGCTCATCTGCATGATCGAGCAGGACGCAGAATTCATCTCCGCCAAGGCGGGCCACGCAATCCATCGCCCGGGTGCCCGAGCGGAGCTGCTCGGCGACATGGATCAGCGCCGCATCGCCGCCCGGATGGCCGAAACTGTCGTTGAGGATCTTGAGTCCGTCGAGATCGACGAACAGCATCGCCGACGGCTCCCCGCGCCGCTCGAAGCGGGCGATCAGCTTGTCCAGCTCGCGAATCATGCCGCGCCGGTTGACCGCCGGCACCAGCGGGTCGTCATGCGCCAGCCGGTCGAGTTCGGCGACGCGCTGCTCGAGCGCCGCGACTTCACCGCGAAGCCGTGCGACCTCCGCCATCAGCAGATCAGGATCGCGACAATCCACAGTCTCGCCCACGCCCGTTCACTCCCCACCTACCTTGCATTGCATAATCGACTTTTGTGACGATGTGGATTCCCATCTTGCACCTGTCCCGGATTGCGCCAGTCGGATGCCGCCGATAAAGCCGCTGTTTAGGCGCGGGTACGGGGCACGGCATGGCACAGGCGCTGGTTGGGATCATCATGGGCAGCAAGTCCGACTGGGATACGATGCGCCATGCCGCCGAGACGCTCGACGCGCTCGGTATCGCCCACGAAACCCGGGTCGTGTCGGCCCACCGCACCCCCAAACGCCTTTACGATTATGCCGCCAGCGCCAAGCAGCGCGGGCTCAAGGCGATCATCGCCGGGGCCGGCGGCGCGGCGCACTTGCCCGGCATGGCGGCGTCGATGACCGCGCTGCCGGTGCTTGGCGTTCCGGTCGAAACCAAGGCGCTCAAGGGCATGGATAGCCTGTTGTCGATCGTCCAGATGCCGGCCGGGGTCCCGGTCGGCACGCTTGCCATCGGCAAGGCCGGCGCGATCAACGCCGCATTGCTCGCCGCGGCGATGCTGGCCAATCAGGACGACGCGCTGGCGCAAAGGCTCGCCGCGTGGCGGCAGACGCAAACCGATGCAGTCCCCGAGCGGCCCGAGTGACGCGCCGGGGATGATGCTTCCGCCCGGATCGACCATCGGAATCGTCGGCGGCGGCCAATTGGGCCGGATGCTGGCAATCGCAGCGGCCCGGCTCGGCTATCGCTGCCATGTGCTCGATCCGCACGAAGCGCCGTGCGCGGCCGAGGTCGCGGGCACCTTCACCCGCGCCGGCATGGACGACGAAGCGGCGCTGGCGCGTTTCGCCGACGCTTGCGACGTCGTCACTTATGAATTCGAGAATCTTCCGGTTGCCCCCCTCGCGCGGCTCGGCGACAAGCTGAGGCCCGGCACGAAAAGCCTGGAGATTGCCCAGGACCGAGCGGTTGAAAAGCGCTTCATCGAGACGACTGGCGCCCGGGTCGCGCCGTGGCGCCAGGTCGGGACCGAAGCGGAACTGGCGGCGGCGGTGGCAGCGCTCGGGACACCGCTGGTGCTCAAGAGCCGCCGGCTTGGCTATGACGGCAAGGGACAGGCGTGGGTGCGCCACCCCGGCGAGGCCCGCGCCGCGTGGGCCAGGATTGGCGATGCGCCCGCCGTGGCCGAGGCGGCGGTGGCGTTCGAGGCCGAGTTTTCCCTGCTGATCGCGCGCTGCGCCGACGGACGGCTGAGCGCTTACCCGGCGCCGCGCAATGAGCATGACGGCGGCATTCTTCGGCGCTCGACCGTTCCGGCCGGGGCGCCGATCGACAGCATGGTTCACAAGGCGACCCAGACCGCCTTCGACCTCGCCTGCGCGCTCGACCATGTCGGCATGTTCGCCGTCGAATTCTTCGCGACCAGGGATGGCGCGCTGGTCAACGAGATCGCGCCCAGGGTCCATAATAGCGGCCACTGGACCATCGAGGGCGCCCGCACCTCGCAATTCGAACAGCATATCCGCGCTATTTGCGACCTGCCGCTGGGCAGCCCGGCGTTGGTCGCTGGCGGAGCTGTGATGGACAATCTGATCGGCGATGATGTCGATCGCTGGGCCGAAATCCTCGCCGACCCGCGCGCCCACCTCCACCTATACGGCAAGGGCGAAGCGCGGCCCAGCCGCAAGATGGGCCACGTCACCCGGCTCGGCTGACGCGGCCCATATTCGCTCAGCGCGCGGGCAGCACCTCGATCGGCATGCCGAGTTTGTCTAGCTGCGGCCGGATCTTGGCGGCATCGCCGACCACCACGAACACCAGCGCATCGGGATTGAGCATCGACGACAGCGCACGGTCGACCTGCCCCGTGGACAGCGCGCGGTAGCGATCGGCGATGAGCTCGTAATAATTGTCGGGTCGACCGTAGAGTTCGTTGCTCTGCATCGCCGCAAGCACCGCGTTGCTCGTCTGGAATTGGCCAGGCAGCTCCCCGGTCGCGCTCGATACCGATAGTTTGAGCTCCTCTTGCGTGACCTTTTTCGGTCCGAGCAATTGCTTCACCAGAGCCATCAGGGTCGCCACCGAATCGCCGGTGCGGTCGGCCTGGACCGAGGCCTGGATCAGGTACGGCACGGCCTGCGCGCGAAGCACGGCGACGCTGTAGGGCGAATAGGCCCAGCCTTTGGTCTCGCGCAGGTCCTGGTTGATGCGTGAGAACGTCCCACTGCCGAGGACGTCGCTTCCGGCGAGGCTGGCGGTAAGGTCGGCACGCGGGTCGAGCGGGGTCATCTCGCCGCCGAAGATCACCGACTGCGGGGAACTAGGGCGATCGATCAGCACGATGCGCGGCGCGGATGGAGCGGCTGGTAGAGAGACGAACGTTTTGCGCCCGGCGGAAACGGCTGGCGCCCGCCACGACCCGAAGGCGCGTTCGATATCGGCCTGGACCTCCGCCAGCGGGCGGTCGGAAACGACGAAGAATTGCGCCGTGTCGGGCCGCAGCCAATGCTGCTGGAACGCGACCAGATCGGCGCGGGTGAAGCCCTTGATGGCATCCTCATCGCCAATCGCAGTGGTGCCATAAGGATGTGTCGCGCCGAACAGCTGACGCATGAATTCGCGCTGCGCCATCGACCCTGGGGTGGTCTTGGCCTGCTGCACGGCGTTGACCAGCTGGCTGCGCACGCGATCGACGTCGGCGGGGTTGAACGCCGGATTGCGCACCACGTCGGCCATCAGCGCCAGGCTCGGCACGAGATTGGTGCTCAGCGCGGACAGGCCGACAACGCTGCGGTCGGCACTTCCGGACGCCGCGAGAATCGCGCCCAGCCGCTCTTTCTCCTCGGCAATCTGCTGCGAACTGCGGCTGGCGGTGCCTTCGTCCAGCAGACTCATCACCATGTTCTGCAGGCCGCGCGATCCCGGCGCGTCGGCGGCGTAACCGGCATCGAAACTCAGCGCGACCTGGGTCAGCGGCGCGGCAGTGCGCTGTGCATAAGCGAGCTTCATTCCGTTCGATAGGGTGACGTGCGCTACGTCGGGGAAAACGAGCGCCTCGGGCGTCCCGACTGGCGGGATAGTCCGATTGACCGAAGGGATCTTGATGTCGGCGCTCTTATTTGCCGGTCTGCCCTTGCTTTCCACGTAGGTCGGCCGGTCGCCCGGTTCTATACGGATTGCGAGCACCGGGCGGCCGAGCCATTGCTGCATCGCCGAGCGCACTTCGGCCGGGGTAACCGAGGCATAGCTTTGAAGCTGCCTTTTGTAGAAATCGCTGTCGCCGTTATAGAGCAGCCCTTCGGCCAGAGCGACATTTTGTGACGCGACCCGTTCGAACCCGCGAATGCGACTGGCGACGACCTGGGTAGCCGCGCGGCTAAGTTCGTCCGCGGTCGGCCCTTCGACGAGATATTGCGCGATTACCTCGTCGAGCCGCTTCTCGACCAATGTGGGATCGACGCCGGGTTTCACCACCGCGTCGATTTCCATGAAGCCAACGCGTTCGAACGGCTGCATGTCGGCCGAAACCGACACCGCGATTTTTTCGTCGCGAACCAAAATCCGGTCGAGCCGTGAGCTGGCGAGTCCACCGAGCACCGACGCGCCGAGATCGAGCGCGGCGAGCTGCGGCGACTGCAGCCCCGGGACGGCCCAGTGTCGCTGGATGGTGACCGTCGGGACTCGGTCCTTCATGACCAGCGACTTCGGCGCGGCGAGGGTCGGCACCGCGGCTTGGGCCGGCGTGTTCACCTTCCCGCGCGGGATGGCGCCGAAGTATTTCTCCATCAACAGCTTGGCCTGGCTGGGCGTGATATCGCCCGACAGGCTGACGATTGCGTTGTTCGGAGCGTATTTGTCGAGGAACCATTGCTTGACATCGGCGAGGCTGGCTGCGTCGAGGTCGGCCATGGAGCCGATCGTGGTGTGATAATATGGATGACCTTTGGGGAATAGATTCTCGGACACTGCATATTCGACCAGCCCCAACGGTTGGTTGTCGCCCTCCCGCTTTTCGTTCTGAACGACGCCGCGCTGCGTATCGAGCCGCTTCTGGTCGAGCGCGCCTAGCAGGTAGCCCATGCGGTCGGATTCCATGAATAATGCGCGCTCGAGATTCGAGGTCGGCACCGTCTCGAAATAATTGGTCCGGTCGTACCAGGTAGTCCCGTTGAAATCGGTCGCACCGATGTTCTGGAGGAAGGGCAAAATGCCACCGCGGACGTTGTCCGATCCGTAGAACATCAAATGCTCGAACAGATGGGCGTAGCCGGTCTCGCCGACCGGTTCGTCCTTCGAACCGACATTGTACCAGACGCCGAACCCGACCACCGGTGCCTTGTGATCCTCATGGACCAGCACCTTGAGGCCGTTGGCGAGCGTGAAGCTGCTGTGCGGTATGCTGACCTGGCTGACGAGCGACGGCAGGGACGCGGGTTCGTCGATCGTGGAGACGACGGCCGACGGTTGCAGCGGCGGCGCGAGGCTCACGGCGGGCGGGGTCGCGGCGCAGGCGGCCAGCAATGCGCTCGAGGCGAGCAAAACGGAAATGCGGCTACGGCTCGGCATCGGTATGCAACTCCTGGAATGAGCGCGGTACCCTAAGCGGCGGGCGCCGCGATGCAACGTGCATTGTCCAAGCGGCGGCGGGGCTCGACCAACGGCGGTCGAGCCAGCCGATGACAGCGCCGCCAAGCGATGCTAGCGGCGCCTATCCTCTGTCAGAAGAAATTGAAATTGGCCGACCTGAACCGCATCCGCAATTTCTCGATCATCGCGCATATCGACCACGGCAAGTCGACGCTCGCCGACCGGCTGATCCAGACCACCGGCGGCCTCACCGCGCGCGAAATGACGGCGCAAGTACTCGACAATATGGAGATCGAGCAGGAGCGCGGGATCACCATCAAGGCCCAGTCGGTGCGCCTCGAATGGCAGGCGGCCGACGGCGAGACGTACGAGCTAAATCTGATGGACACGCCCGGCCACGTCGACTTCGCTTATGAGGTCAGCCGCAGCCTCGCCGCGTGCGAAGGCGCCTTGCTGGTGGTCGATGCGGCACAAGGAGTCGAGGCCCAGACCCTGGCCAATGTCTATCAGTCGATCGAGCACGACCATGAGATCGTCCCGGTCATCAACAAGATCGACCTGCCCGCCGCCGAGCCCGAGAAGGTCCGCGCCGAAATCGAGGAAGTGATCGGCCTCGACGCGTCGGAAGCAGTGCTGATCAGCGCCAAGACCGGCATCGGCATCGACGCCGTGCTCCAGGCGATCGTCGACAAGATTCCGCCGCCCAAGGGCGACCGCGCGGCGCCGCTGAAGGCGATGCTGGTCGATTCATGGTACGACCCTTATCTCGGCGTGGTCATCTTGGTGCGGGTCATCGACGGGGTTATCGCCAAGGGCCAGCAGATCAAGTTCATGGCGACGGGGACCCTGCATCTGGTCGACCGGGTCGGCTGCTTCCGCCCCAAGATCGAGCAGCTCGACAAGCTCGAGGCGGGCGAAATCGGCTTCATCACCGCGCAGATCAAGGAAGTCAGCCAGACCGCGGTCGGCGACACCATCACCGATGCCAAGCGCCCCGCGGCCGTGGCACTGCCGGGGTTCAAGACCGTCCAGCCGGTGGTATTCTGCGGCCTGTTCCCGGTCGACGCGGCGGAGTTCGAGAAGCTCCGCGATTCCTTGTATAAATTGCGCCTCAACGACGCCAGTTTCAGCTTCGAGATGGAGACCAGCGCGGCGCTTGGCTTCGGCTTCCGCTGCGGCTTCCTCGGGCTATTGCACCTCGAGATCATCCAGGAGCGGCTGACCCGCGAATATGACCTAGATTTGATCACCACCGCGCCGAGCGTGATCTACCGCATCGCGCTCGGGCGCTCCAAGCGCGGTGAGCCGGGCGCGACCTCGGGGCGAACCCTGGTCGGCGAGGGTGAGGACGGTGGATCGATCATCGAGCTGCACAACCCCGCCGACATGCCCGACCCGAGCCGCATCGAGCGGATCGAGGAGCCGTGGATCGAGGCGACCATCTATGTCCCCGATGAGTATCTCGGCGCGATCCTCAAATTGTGCCAGGACCGCCGCGGCATCCAGCAGGACCTCACTTACGTCGGCGGCCGCGCCCAATTGCGCTACGAATTGCCGCTGAACGAAGTGGTATTCGATTTCTACGACCGGTTGAAGAGCCTGTCGAAGGGCTATGCCAGCTTCGATTATCACATGATCGGGTACCGCGAGGGCGACCTCGTCAAGATGGGCATATTGGTCAATGAGGAGCCGGTCGACGCGCTGAGCATGATCGTCCACCGCGGCACGGCCGAAGCGCGCGGGCGCGGGATGTGCGAGAGATTGAAGGAATTGATCCCCCGGCATCTGTTCAAGATCCCGATTCAGGCGGCAATCGGCGGGAAGGTCATCGCCCGCGAGACGATCAGCGCGATGCGGAAGGACGTCACGGCCAAGTGTTACGGCGGGGATGCGACGCGGAAACGCAAGCTGCTGGACAAGCAGAAGAAGGGCAAGGCGAAGATGCGGGAGTATGGCAATGTGTCCATCCCGCAGGAGGCGTTCATTGCGGCACTGAGAATGGGCGACGACGCCTGAGGAGAAGCTCTGCTTGGACGAGGATAAGCGTATAGCCGGACGGCGACAGGCCGAGCTCGTCCTCGGTCGTGGCGTTCTACGACGCGGCTTT
>JBDSMA010000167.1:0-3273 GCA_039916085.1 Sphingomicrobium sp. | reverse complement strand
GCCGCCATCTCGCCGCGGGCGGCCAGGCCTATTGGGTGTGCCCGCTCGTCGAGGAAAGCGAGGCGGTCGACGCCGCCGCCGCCGAGCAGCGCGCCGCCATTCTCAGCCAGCGTTTCGGCGCGGAGCGGGTCGGCCTCGTCCACGGCCGGATGAAAGGGCCGGCCAAGGATGAAGTCATGACGTCATTTTCCTCCGCCGGCCTCGGTGTGCTGGTGGCGACGACGGTGATCGAGGTCGGGGTCGACGTGCCCAATGCGACGCTGATCGTGGTCGAGGGTGCGGAGCGCTTCGGTCTTGCCCAGCTTCATCAGCTGCGCGGCCGGGTTGGGCGCGGGGCGGTGGCCAGCCGCTGCATCCTGCTGCGCGGCCAGCAACTGACCGAATCCGGCCGTGCCCGGCTCGCGTTGATGCGCGAAACCAACGATGGTTTCCGCATCGCCGAGGAGGATTTGCGGCTGCGCGGCCCCGGCGAGATCCTTGGCCTGCGCCAGTCGGGCGAGCAGGGGGGCTTCAAGGTCGCCGGTCCCGAGGAAGTCGCGGAACTCGCTCCGGTCGCTCAGGGCGACGCCCGCTTGCTGCTTGAGCGCGACGGCGGATTAGCGAGCGAGCGTGGCCAGGCCGCCCGCGTGTGCCTCTATCTGTTCGAACGCGACGCCGCGGTAGGCCTGCTGCGCAGCGGTTAAGCCGAAAGCAGCGCGTGCTTTTTCTTTCCCAGGCTGATCTTGACTGGCTCGCCGCCGACCAGCTGCACTTCGAACACCGGGTCGCCGATGGTCACGCCGTTGAGCTTCACCGCGCCCTCGCCGATCTTGCGACGCGCCTCGCCGTTCGACGCGGCGAAGCCCAGCGCGGTCAGCGCATGGACGATCCCGATCCGCCCCTCGGCAATCCTCAGCGACGGCAAGTTTTCATCGGCGTCGCCCTCGTCGAACGTCCGCCGCGCGGTCTCCGCCGCGGCATTCGCCGCCTCGTCGCCGTGAAGCATGGCCGTCGCCGCCGTCGCCAGTTCCATTTTCGCGTCGTTGATCTGCTGGCCTTGAAACTTGCTCAGCGAATCAATGCGCTCGAGCGGGATATCGGTGAAAAGTTTGAGGAACTTCACGACGTCGGCATCGGCCGTGTTGCGCCAATATTGCCAATAATCATACGGGCTCAACAGGTCGGCGTTGAGCCACATCGCGCCGCGCGCGGTCTTGCCCATCTTGCCGCCGTCGGCGGTGGTGATCAGCGGAGTGGTGACTCCGTATAGCTCTGCCCCGTCCATCCGCCGCGCCAGCTCGATGCCGTTGACGATATTGCCCCACTGGTCGGACCCGCCGAGCTGTAATCGGCAATCGAGCCGAAGCGCGAGCTCGCGAAAGTCATAGGCTTGCAGGATCATGTAGTTGAACTCGAGAAAGGTCAGCGGCTGCTCGCGATCGAGCCTTAGCTTGACCGAATCGAACGTCAGCATGCGGTTGACCGTGAAATGCGGACCAACCGTCCGCAGCACGTCGATATAGCCCAATTTATCGAGCCACTCGTCATTGTCGACCAGCACGGCGTCGGTCGGCCCGTTGCCAAACGTCAAAAACCGCTCGAACACCCGGCGGATCGAAGCGATGTTCGCCTGAATGTCGGCCTCGCTCAGCAGCTTTCGCGATTCATCCTTGCCCGACGGGTCGCCGACCTTGGTCGTGCCCCCGCCCATCAGCACGATCGGGCGGTGGCCGGCCTGCTGCATCCGGCGAAGCATCATGATCTGCACTAGGCTGCCGACGTGCAGGCTTGGCCCGGTCGCGTCGAACCCGATGTAGCCGGTCACCACCTGCTTCGCCGCCAGCGCATCGAGCGCCTCGGCATTAGTCAGCTGGTGGATATAGTCGCGGCTCTGGAGGAGCCGGAGGAGGGCGCTCTGATAGATCATCGCCCCGCGCATAGCAGCGGCCTTTGCCGCTTGCCACCGTCGCGGATCAGTTCATGATACAGGCATGATCGAGCTGGTGCCCCATCTGCTTCACCCGCCCCATGCTGTTCAATCGGTGGCGGTCAGCTTGAAGCGGAGCGAGGCGGGGCTGAGCCTCGCCTTCCTGCTGACCGGCGACCTCGACGCCGTCGTCATCCCGCCGCCATCGACGCCGAACCGCGCCGACGGACTGTGGGAAACCACTTGCTTCGAAGCCTTCGTCCGCGGTGACGGGCCCGCTTACGCCGAGTATAATTTCTCTCCTTCAGGCGAATGGGCGGCCTTCGCCTTCGACGACTATCGGCTGGGCATGCGCGAGACCGACGCGGCGGTGTCCATCGCCTGCCGTCGGGATAGCGCCGAGTTGGCGATCGACGTCGTGCTGGACGCGGCATTCCCTGACCACGCCCGCCTCGCCGTCAGCGCAGTGGTTGAGGAACGCGGCGGCCAGAAAAGCTACTGGGCGCTCGCTCACCGCGCCGGCCCGCCCGATTTCCACCATGAGACTTGCTTTGCCTTGCGACTGGCGGACATAGCGCGGGAATGAAGCTTGGCATCGAACGGCTGCTTGCCGACCCCGCGCTACGTGCGCCGCTGATCGGCAAGCGGATCGCGCTGCTCGCCCACCCCGCCTCGGTCACCGCCGATCTGACCCACAGCCTCGACGCGCTGAGCAAGCTTGGCGACATCCGCATCAGCGCCGCCTTCGGCCCGCAACACGGCCTCAGGGGGGACAAGCAGGACAATATGGTCGAAAGCCCGGACTTCATCGATCCGGTCCACGAAATCCCGGTGTTCAGCCTCTACGGCGAGGTCCGCCGTCCGACGCCAGAGATGATGGCGACCTTCGACACAATGCTGATCGACCTTCAGGATTTGGGTTGCCGCATCTACACCTTCATCACCACCTTGCTCTACATGATCGAGGCCGCCGCGGAGCATGGCAAGAGCGTGTGGGTACTCGACCGGCCCAACCCCGCAGGCCGCCCGGTTGAAGGGACAACGCTGCTCCCCGGCTGGGAGAGTTTCGTCGGCGCCGGGCCGATCCCGATGCGCCACGGCCTGACGCTGGGCGAGCTTGGGGCATGGTTCGTCGATCACTTCAACCTGGACGTCGATTATCGCGTGGTTGAGATGGAAGGGCACCGGCCCGACGCGGCGCCCGGGTTCGGCTGGCCAGTCGAGCGGTTGTGGATCAACCCGTCGCCCAACGCGCCCAACCTCAACATGGCGCGCTGCTATGCCGGGACGGTGATGCTCGAAGGCGCGACCTTGAGCGAGGGCAGGGGCACCACCCGCCCGCTGGAACTGTTTGGCGCCCCCGACAT
>JBDSMA010000166.1:0-4665 GCA_039916085.1 Sphingomicrobium sp. | reverse complement strand
AATGGAGGGGGCCAGGGCATTTATCAGCGAAAGCGCTATGGTCGACATCCCGTCGCTCAAGGGCAAGGTGAGCGATGAGGAATGGGCGATCCGCGTTGACCTTGCCGCCGCCTACCGCCTGGTCGCTCATTATGGCTGGGACGACCTCATCTTCACCCATCTTTCGGCCCGCATCCCCGGGCCCGAGCACCATTTCCTGCTCAATCCCTATCAGCTGATGTTCGAGGAGGTCACTGCCTCGTCGCTGGTAAAGGTCGATGTCCACGGCAATCCGGTCGACCCGACCCCGTTCATTACCAATCCGGCCGGCTTCACCATCCATTCGGCGGTGCATATGGCGCGCGAGGACGCTCATGCGGTAATGCATTTGCATACTCCCGCGGGGCAGGCGGTCAGCGCGCATGAGGATGGCCTGCTGCCGTTGACCCAGACCGCGATGCTGGTCCGCGGCGATCTTGCTTTCCACGACTATGAAGGGGTGGCCGTCGACCATGACGAGCGCGAGCGGATTGTCGCCGACCTTGGCGACAAGAGCGCGATGCTCCTGCGCAACCACGGCACACTGGCGGTCGGCGGCAATGTCGGCGAATGCTTTTTGAAGCTCTATTTCATCGAGCGCGCGTGCGAGGCGCAGATCATGGCCCTGAGCGCCGGCGAGCACGTCAGCCGCCCGCCCCAGGGCGCCGCCGAACTTGCCGCCGAGCAAGGCGGGGTCGGCCTCAAGATGGCAGCCAATCTGCTCGCTTGGCCCGCGCTGCTGCGCAAAGCCTATCGGCTCGACCCGGGATTCGCGACGTAATAAAGTGGTCGGGGAGAGAGGATTCGAACCTCCGGCCCCTGCCTCCCGAAGACAGTGCTCTACCAGGCTGAGCTACTCCCCGACCGAACCGGCGCGCTGCGAAGCGCGGGTCCAAGGCGCGGGCTTCCTAGCGGTGGCCCCGTCCATGCGCAAGCAATCAAGTCACCGGCCCAACGCCTTCAGCCAATCCTCATGTCGCACAAGTTTCTCGCGCGGCGCATCGGGCCGCGCCGCGGCGGCCTCGGCGGCTTCGATCGTCCGCCAGTCGCCGAAGCTGGTCGGCCGGACGCCGCGCGCGCTGAGCAGCGCGTCGAGACCCGCCGCGCCGGCTTTTCCACCGTCCGACCCCGGCGGCATCACCCCCGCGATCTGCGCCGCGACTTCATAGCCGTCGGGCCGGTTGGTGCCGATCGTCCCCGACGGCCCGCGCCGCGCCCAGCCGACGCAATATAGTCCGTCCCCGATCCGCCCCCCGACGTTGGCGAATTTCCCGCCTTTGTCGTCGTACGACACCCCGGCGATGGGCGGCGTCGCATAGCCGATCGAGCTGATGATCAGGTCGGCCGGGATGACATAGGTCTCGCCGGTGCCGACGCTCTGCCCGGTCGCATCGAGCGCAGTCCGCTCGACCACCAGCCGCTCGACCCGGCCGTCCCCTTCGATGGCGACGGGCCGGGCGAAGAAATCGAACACCACTTTCTTCGCCTTGCCCGCCGGTTCGCGTGCTGCAAAGTCGCGCAGATGGGTGATTGACTTGCGCTGCCCAGGCTCGAGCGCGGCATCGGCCGCGAGCGGGGGAAAGTCGGCGGCGTCGACCACCGGCTCAGCTACATCCAGATGGCCAAGCTCGCCAAGCTCCTTGGGCGTCATGGCAATCTGATGCGGCCCGCGCCGGCCGACGAAGCTGATGGTGCGGATGGTCGACCGTTCGAGCGCCTCGAGCGCATGGCCGACGATGTCCGACCCGGCGAATTCGGCCAGCGTCTTCGACAGGATACGGGCCACGTCGAGCGCGACATTGCCGTTGCCGATCACCGCCGCCGCATCCCCATCCAGTGGCGGGTCGAGGTCGGCGAAATCGGGATGGCCATTGTACCAGCCGACGAACGCCGCCGATCCGATCACGCCGGGCAATTCCTCGCCGGGGATACCGAGCTTGCGGTCATTGGGCGCGCCGGTCGCCAGGATCACCGCGTCGTAGAGTTCACCGAGCTCGGCGATCGACACATTCCCGCCGACCCGGACATTGCCGACGAAGCGCACTGCATCGCCCTCCGCCACCTGGTCGTAGCGACGCGACACCGCCTTGATCGACTGATGGTCGGGCGCGACTCCGAAGCGGATCAGGCCATAGGGCACGGGCAATGCGTCGATCAGATCGATCCGCGCCGTGTCTCCATAGGATTTGGCGAGCGCCTCGGCGGTATAGAAGCCCGCCGGCCCCGACCCGATCACCGCGAACTGCCGCATGCCCGATTCCCCCACCCGTTACGGGGCCGAGCCTAGTCGCGCTTATCCTCGAGCAGCAAGTCCGAGCCCTTGCGCTGGAGCATCGCCTCGATCGGCGCGGCGAACAAAGCGAGCATCCCCGGCAGCATCACCCGGCAATGGACCTTGGTTTCCTCGACGTCGATCTTGGCCTCGATCGTCTGGCCCATGGCGTTGACGGTCAGATTGAGTGTGTCGCCCGTCCAACTGTTCTCGACTCTGGCGCCGCCCGGGATGTGGCGTTCCAGGCTGCCAATGTTGGTCGCGAGACGGCGCCGCGCCTCGGCTTTGCCAAGTTTGTGCGGCAGGTCGACGTCGATCGGGCGTTCCATATATGCGATGATGGTGCCGCGGCGGGCGCTTTTCAACCGCGACGGACGGTGTAGGCTGAGGCGATGCGTTGCCTGATTGCTTTGTTGCTTCTCCCTGGCGCCGCTCCGGCGGTCGCGCAGCCGGTCGCGCCGTTCGACCCGGCGGCGGAGTACATCGCCTTCGGCCAGGACGAAGCCGGCTATCGCTCTTGGGCTCAGGCGGTGCCGGGCCGGCCGCAACAGGTCGGCGACTATTATCGCTATCTGGCGTCGCGCGGGGTCGCCGGGATTGTCCCGACCTGGCAGCTATTGCGCACCGCCACCGCGTGGCGGAGCTGCGCCGCCGAGCCGTTCGAGGTTCCCCCGGCGAGCGAGTGGCCCAACATCGTTGAAACGCTGGAATATGTCCGTGCGCACGTCATCCCGGTGGTCGGCCCGGTCGAGCCCGTGTCGGTCTACCGCAACGAAGCGCTTAACGTCTGCGCCAAGGGTGCCCCGGACAGCGCCCACCGCCACCTTTATGCGGTCGATCTCGTCCCGCTCCGCCCGACCAGCCGCGAAGCGCTAATGCGCGGACTGTGCGCGATCCACGAATGGCAGGGCGGCGGGTTCGCGGTGGGCCTCGGCTTCTACAAAGGACTGCGGTTCCACGTCGATTCGAAGAAGTTTCGCAAATGGGGCGCGGCATTGGGCGACGAGACGACCATCGGTTGCCCCCAGGTAATGGCCGCGATCGCCGCCGAGGCCGCCGCCTCCCGCGCCGCCATCGCCGCCCGCCAGGCGCAAGCGCTGCCGCCGGCCGAAGCCACGCCGCCGTCACCCGCCGATCCCCTCGCTCCGCAAAAATAGCGCGCAACCCTTGTGTTGCCAGGCTAATACACCACATGCCGACGGGACGAGAGGGTGACGATGGATCTTGAGAAACTGACCGACCGCGCGCGCGGCTTCCTCCAGGCGGCGCAGACGATCGCGGTGCGCGAGCATCATCAGCGGATCACCCCGGCGCATTATTTGAAGGCGCTGCTCGACGACGAACAGGGCATGGCCGCCGGGCTGATCGATGCCGCCGGGGGGGACGGCAAGAAGGCACGCGCCGCCGCCGATGCTCTGGTTGCCAAGGAACCCGCGGTGACCGGCAGCGGCGCGACCTCTGCGCCAGGCATCGACGGCGACCTGCTACGCCTGCTCGACGCCGCGCAGGACATCGCTAAAAAGGCCGGCGACTCCTATGTCACGGTCGAGCGCATCCTGCTCGCCTTCGCATTGGCCAAGGGCAGCGACGTCGCCACCGCGCTGGCCGGCGCCGGACTTACCCCGCAGAAACTCAACGCCGCGATCGACAAGATTCGCCAGGGTCGCTCGGCCGACACGCAAGGCGCCGAGGACCGCTACGACGCCTTGAAGAAATTCTCGCGCGACCTGACCCAGGCGGCGCGTGACGGCAAGCTCGACCCGGTGATCGGCCGCGACGAGGAAATCCGCCGCACCATTCAGGTGCTTGCCCGCCGGACCAAGAACAATCCGGTGCTGATCGGCGAGCCCGGAGTCGGCAAGACCGCCATCGCCGAAGGCCTCGCACTGCGAATCGCCAACGGCGATGTCCCCGACGGCCTCAAGCACCGCCGCTTGCTGTCGCTCGACATGGGCGCGCTGATCGCCGGCACCAAATATCGCGGGGAATTCGAAGAGCGCCTGAAGGGCGTGATCGACGAGGTCAAGCAATCGGCCGGCGAGGTCATCCTGTTCATTGACGAGATGCACATGATCGTCGGTGCCGGAAAGACTGAAGGCTCGATGGACGCCGGAAATCTTTTGAAGCCTGCATTGTCGCGCGGCGAGTTGCATGTCATCGGCGCGACGACGCTCGACGAGTATCGTAAGCACGTCGAGAAAGACGCCGCGCTCGAGCGCCGCTTCCAGCCGGTGTTCGTCGGCGAACCCTCGGTCGAGGATACCGTCTCGATCCTGCGCGGCCTGCGCGACCGCTATGACGCGCTCAAACGCTATACGGTCGACCTCACCCAGCGCGCCCGCGACGGCAAGCTCGATCCGGTCATCGGACGCGAC
>JBDSMA010000165.1:0-2118 GCA_039916085.1 Sphingomicrobium sp. | reverse complement strand
GCCACGCAGCGTCCCTTTTCGCCAAAACTCGTCGACGAGGCCGCTACCATGACCAAAGCGGGCATTCAAATGACCAATGGGGGAGTCGCAAGCGCGGCAGGATTGCGGTAGCCCTTTCCCGCACAGGGGAGCGGGCGCCGATGGCGATCAAGCAACTGCCACGCTTTGACGGACGGTTCGGCCTGGCGGTGCATGCCCTTTACATCGTGCTTGCCACTGTCACGGCGTTCGTCATCGCCGGTAGCATCGTCTTCAATGGCCTCGACCACTTCCGCAATCTGCCCGCGGCGATGCAATGGGGTTTTCGCACGTTCACCACCGTTCCGGACAATCACCCTGAAATCGCCGAGGTGAACGCGGATGCTCAGGCGGCCGGGCTGCGGGCCAAGGACCGGGTGTTGGCAGTGGACCGCAAGCCGGTTGGTCAAAACGCCACCGAATTCACCCTCGGGGCGCGGTTCAGTTCGGTCGAGGCCGACCGAATGACCCTGACCACCCAGCGTCTCGACGGATCGATCGGCGATCATTCGCTTAGCCGGCAGCCGGCCACCTGGACCCGGATCGAGCAGTTAAGCGGCTTACCCTTGTGGTTCATTTCATTGTGGCGCTTCAGCTATTTGCTCGCCATTCCAATCCTGGCGCTGGCGGCATCGTTCCTGCTCTACCGCCGGCGATCCGATGACCCCGAAGCGATGCTGTTCGCGTTCGGATTGCTCCTCCTCAGTTACGATGCCGAGGTCGACTTCTGGCTGTTCGCGGTTGTCGGCATGCCGCTGCCGGCTTTCGCCGCGCTGGTCGCCGCCGGTCAGTCGGCAATCCTCGTCGCCATCGCCGGCTTTCCCGATGGCCGCTTCCCCACGCGTTGGTCGCGCATGGTCGCGATCGCCAGCCTCCCCGTCTTGCTATTCACCATCCTCGCCCATCTCCCGCAAATGCGCTCTCCAGTGCTGATCCAGATCTCCAATCTGGCCATGGCTGTGATGGCGGCGGTGGCCATGATCGCCCTCGCCATGCGCTACCGCGCCTTGCCCGAAGGCGCAGCCCGTCAGCAGATCAAATGGGTTTTCGCCGGGATTTGCGTCACCGCGATCGCGTTACTGATCCGCGCGCCTTTGCCCGAACCCGCCGAGACCGCCGTACGCGGCCATTCGCTGTATTATCTGTTCTACTATTCCTTGCGGCTGATCGGTTTCACCGCCTTGCCGCTCGGGCTGATGGTCTCGCTTCTCCATTACCGCCTGTACGACGCAGAAGTAACGATCAGCCGCTCCGCCGGATATGCGGTCATGGCGGCGCTGCTCCTTGCCGTATTCGGCGGGTCGCAGCAGGTCATCTCGATGCTCGGCGAGCAATATTTCGGCGGCGGCGCGAGTGCCATCGCCAGCGGCATTGCGGCGGGCATTGCGGCGGTTCTGATCACCCCGCTTCACCATCGCGTCGCCGAATGGGCGCGCGATCGATTCCAGAGTTCGCTACTGCGCCTGACGAACAATCTCCCGGTCGTCGTCGGCGACCTGCGGGAGACCGCCAGCCTGGCGGAGCTAGGGCGTGCGACGCTGGCCGAGGTTGCGGAAGGGGTCCGCGCCAAGCGGCTGGCACTGGTCGTCGACGGCAAAACGGTGGCGGCCACTGATGTCGCGCCGCCCAAAGTCGCGGCATGGCTCAAGGCCCGGGGCCGCGACGACCAGCCGATCGCGCCATGCGACCGCGACGATCGCGACTTCCCGCTGCGCGTCCCGCTGTCGCTTGATGGCGAAGAGACGTTTGGCTGGATGCTCCTCGGCCCGCGGCCCGACAACAGCTTCTACGGGACGGACGAGCGCAATGCGCTCGCAGAGGTGGCCGGGCCGGTGTCGCGCGCGATCCGCGTGGTCCTCGGCCGCGACATCCTCGCCACCGCCCTTGACCGCCGCATCACCGTTCTCGAGCGAGCGGTAGACGAGCTTCGGCCCGCCCGATCCGGTTTGGGAGGCAATGACAAACGGGGTCGTTGAGGGGGCCCAAGCTTTCCCCTACGGGGTCGCGATGATCCGCATTGCCTTCCTCGCCACCGCGCAAGCGCATCAATTCCTCCACTTCATCCCGGCGGCGCTGGAGTTGGCCGGGCGCGAGGGGGTC
>JBDSMA010000164.1:0-6508 GCA_039916085.1 Sphingomicrobium sp. | reverse complement strand
CTGGGCGGCGACACCGATGGCGTTGGCGACGCCCTTGGGATTAGCGCTGCCGTGGCTCTTCACCACCAGCCCGTTGAGCCCGAGGAAGACGGCACCATTGTGGTTGTTGGGGTCGAGGTGGACCTTGAGCAGGTTGAGCGCCGGGCGCGACAGAGCGAAGCCTGCCTTTGAGCGGAAGGATGAGGTGAAGGCGCGGCGCAGAAGGTCGGTGACGAATCGGGCGGTGCCTTCGGCGGTCTTCAGGGCGATGTTCCCCGAAAACCCGTCGGTGACGACCACGTCGACATCGCCCCGCGACAACTTGTCGCCTTCGGTGAATCCGTCGAACAGCAGAGGCAGGTAAGTAGCGTCACGCAATAAAGCGGCGGCCTCCTTCAGCTCCCCGGTGCCCTTCAACTCCTCGGTGCCGATGTTGAGCAGCTTGACCCGCGGCTTGGCGATGCCGAGCACGGTGCGCGAATAAGCCGCGCCCATGACAGCGAACTGGACCAGGTTCTGGGCATCGCACTCGGTGTTGGCGCCGAGGTCGAGCATGACGAGATCGTGGGTCATGGTCGGCAGCAGCGCGGCGAGTGCCGGCCGATCGATCCCGGGCATGGTGCGCAGCGCAAGCTTGGCGATGGCCATCAGCGCACCGGTGTTGCCAGCCGACAAAGCGGCATGCGCCTGGCCGTCCTTCACCGCGTTAATGGCGAGACCCATCGAGGTGGTCTTGGCGCGGCGAATCGCCTGGCTCGGCTTTTCGCTCGGGGTGATCGCTTCGCTGGTGTGGTGAATGGTGACCGAGTCGCCGAGCCCCTTGTGGCGCGCGACCTCAGGGCCGATCACCGCCTCGTCGCCGAACACGTCGAACGCGAGGGTTTTGTCCTTGCGGTAAGCGCGAGCGATCCCGGCGACGATCACCGCCGGACCGCTATCGCCCCCCATGGCGTCGATCGCGATGCGCGGGCTCACGTCGTGGCGAGCTTGCGCCATGGTTCGCGGTCCGCTCAGGCCTCGGTCGAAACGATCTCGCGGCCGTTGTAGTGGCCGCACGCCGCGCACAGGTTATGCGGGCGCTTGAGTTCGCCGCAGTTAGGGCACTCCTGGAAGGAAGCAGGGCTCAGCGAGTCGTGGCTGCGGCGCATGTTGCGCTTCGAGGGCGAGGTTTTTCTTTTCGGGACGGCCATTGCGGCTCTTCCTCAATCTGCGATCAAAAAAATGGCGACTCTCCTCGCCCAGCTCATCGGGAAATCCCGCGGCGGCGGCCGGATCGTCGCGAACGAGTGCGCCCTATAGCGAAACCCTCGCCAAGCGCAAGCGCTAGCGGGCGGCCAGCGCCCGGTCGGAAACGAACGGGTTGGTCGCCCGTTCGTGGGCAAAGGTCGACATCGGGCCGTGGCCGGGAATGAAGGCGGTGTCGTCGCCCATCGGCCACAGCCGCTGGACGATCGAATCGAGCAGCGACTGGTGATGGCCGCGCGGGAAGTCGGTGCGGCCGATCGACCCGGCGAATAATACATCGCCGACGATCGCCAGCTTTGAAGGCGCATGGTGGAGGACGACGTGGCCGGGTGTGTGGCCGGGGCAGTGGCGGATGGCGAAGGTCAGCTCGCCGACGTTGACCTCGTCGCCATCCTCGAGCCATCGGTCGGGTGTGAACGGCTGACCGACTACGCCATAGTTCGCGCCGTCCTCGGCCAGGCGATCGATCCAAAACTGGTCGTCGCGATGCGGTCCCTCGATCGGCACGCCAAGTTCGGCGGCGAGAATACCGGCCGACCCGCAATGGTCGATGTGACCGTGAGTGAGGATGATCTTCTCGATCGCCACGTCATGCTGGGCGGCGGCGGCCTTCAGCCGGTCGAGGTCGCCGCCGGGGTCGACAAACGCACCGCGCATGGTCGCGGTGCACCAGACGAGGGTACAGTTCTGCTGCAGCGGCGTGACCGGGATGATCGTGGCCTGGAGGGGCGGGGCGCTCATGCCCGCCGGTTAGGGCGAAGGCGGCAGGCTGTCCATCGCAGGCGGGGCCGCCTTCATCGCCGCGGCGGTGGCTTCGGCACCGCGCAGGGCACGCAGCACGTTGCCGCCGGCGAGTTTTGCTAAATTGGAGTCGCTCCATCCGCGGCGAATCAGCTCGGCGAACAACAGGGGATAACCATCGACGCTGGCGAGGCCATCGGGCGCGACATCGATCCCGTCGAGATCGCCGCCAATGCCGACATGGTCATGACCGGCGACCCGGGCGACGTGATCGACATGGTCGGCGACCTCGGTGATGGTGGCGACGGGGGCGGGATGCGCCGCAACCCAGGCAACGACTGCGGCATCGACATCCTTGGCGGTGTGGCCGGTCAGCAGCGCCTTCTGCCGTGCCTGCTCGCCGGCCTTGTCGGCGTACCAAAGGCGCAAGGGCTCGGAAACGTAGCCGCTGTAGAAATTGACCATCACCACGCCGCCGTTCCGGGCCAGCCGCTTGAGGATCGCGTCGCTGACGTTGCGCGGATGATGGTCGAGCGCCTGAGCGCTGCTGTGGGAAAAGATGACTGGCGCGCGAGTTACGTCGAGCACGTCGGCCATGGTCGCTTCGCTGACGTGGCTCAAATCGACGAGCATACCAAGCCGGTTCATCTCGCGAACGACAACGACGCCTTCCTTCGACAGGCCGTCGTGGATCGGAACGTCCGTAGCGCTGTCGGCCCAGCCGGTGGTCTTGAAGTGGGTCAGCGTCATGTAGCGCGCGCCGAGGCGGTAGAATTGCCGAAGCGCGGCCATGCTTTCGCCGATCTGGTGCCCGCCCTCGATCCCGATGAGCGAGGCGATGCGGCCCGTTCTGTGGATTCGGACGATGTCGTCGGCGGTCAAGGCCAGCGCGAGGTCGGCGGGGTAGGCGGCCACCATGCGGTCGACGATGTCGATTTCCTCGATGGTCTGGCGGATCGCCTGGTCGCCGTGGGTATCGGCGTCGATATAGACCGACCAGAATTGCGCGCCGACGCGACCGACATGGAGCCTGGCCATGTCGGTCATCAGCGGCTTGTCGCGTCGGTCCGTGCCCCTCGCCAGCCCGGCGACACTGAAGCCATATTTGTCGCGCAATTCCCAGGGGAGGTCGTTGTGGCCGTCGATCAGCGGCGTGGCCTTGAGGATTCGGTCGATCCGCGCCTGCACCGCCGGGTCGATCGACGGCGGCGCGGCAAGCGCCGGGGCCGAACAGAGCAGCGCCGCAACCAGCAATGAAATCCGCATGCCCAACTCCCCCATGTCCCGAACAGGGGTTTACGGAGGGAGGGAGACAAGGGCAATGCGGCGGCGATGGCCCGCGCGCCCTTCATGTTGTTCGATGATGCCCGGCCCGGGGGCGCGGCGCGTCTATACCGCGATCCGGCCCGGTTGATCGTCGCGAACAGTCTGGACGAGGTCCGCCCGGCACTGGCCGAGTTGCGCACGGCGGTGCGCGGCGGGGCGCATGCGGCCGGCTATCTAGCTTATGAGGCCGGACAGGCGCTCGAACCGCGGCTTGAAGCGGGCGCTCGGAGCGGCAATGGGCCGCTGCTGTGGTTCGGGCTGTTCGATGGCTTTGACGCGCCCGATCTCGATGCATTGCTGCCTGACCCGCGCTCGAGCTGGATCGGTGCGGTGCGGCCTCGGATGGAGTTTACGGCGTATGAGGCGGTGTCGCTTCAGGTTCGGGAGCATCTCTACGCCGGCGACTTTTACCAGGCGAACCTGACGTTCGGCTGCGACGTCCCGGTGCAGGGGGCGCCGCTGGCGCTCTACGCCAGGCTGCGGGCGGGGTCATCCGCAGGCTGGGGAGGCGTTGCCGACCTGGGTGGGCGGTGGCTGGTATCGCTATCGCCTGAACAATTCTTCACGATGCGAGACGGTTTTATCGAGGCGCGGCCGATGAAGGGCACCGCGCCTCGCCACGCCGACCCAGCGGAGGATCGCGCAGAGGCCGAGGCACTGGCCGCCGATCCCAAGCAGCGCGCGGAAAACCTGATGATCGTCGACCTCATCCGCAACGACTTGTCCCGACTGGCGGAAGTCGGCAGCGTCGAGGTGCCGGAGTTGTTCACGGTTGAGCATTACCCGACCGTGCACCAAATGGTCAGCCGGGTGACCGCGCGGCTGCGCGCCGGGGTCGATGCGATCGAGGTGCTGGAGACGATCTTCCCATGCGGGTCGGTGACCGGAGCGCCGAAAGTGGCGGCGATCGCGGCGCTGCGAATCCTGGAGCCTGAACCGCGCGGCGTCTACACCGGAACGATGGGCTGGATTGAGCCGGGCGAGAGCGGCGCGGCGTCGTTCAACGTACTCATCCGGACCCTCGAAGGGGTGCGCGGCCAGTCGCTTTGCCGACTCGGTCTTGGATCGGGACTTGTCGTTGACAGCCGGTTGCGCGATGAATGGGACGAGTGCCGCCTCAAGGGAGAGTTCGTGCTGCAAAAGGGCCGTTCGTTCGACCTCATCGAAACCATGCGGTTCGACCCGCAAGACGGAATCGTCGATCTCGAACGCCATCTCGATCGGATGCGCGCCGCCGCGACCGACCTCGATTTCCGCTTTGACCGACATGGCGCCCGCAACGAGCTGCAGGCCGCGACCTTTGGGCGCGCGGAGCAGAGCCTGATACGGTTGTTGCTCAGCCCGCGCGGCACGATGGCCATCCAGCTCAAACCGATCGACGAGCCCGGGACGCTGCCCGTCACGGTCTCGCTAGCGCCGATGCCGGTCGAGGCCGACGATTTCCGCTTGCGCTACAAAACCACCGACCGCCGCTTCTGGGACGACAGCCGGCGGGCCAATGGGACGTTCGAGACGATCTTCCATGACGCACAGGGGCGGCTGACCGAAGGCAGCCGGACGAGCATCTTCGTCGCGCGCGACGGCGTGCTGGTCACCCCGTCGCTGGCGCTGGGCCTGATGCCGAGCATCTTCCGCGCCCGCCTGATCGACGAGGGTAAGGCGGTCGAGGGCGAGCTTTGGGCCGACGATCTGGTCGCCGGATTCTTCATCGGCAATTCGGCGCGCGGGCTGATACCCGCATTGCTGGCCTGACCGTCAGGCGGCGATCGGGAAGCTCAGGAGCCGATCGCTGACCGGGACCAGGGCCGAAGCGCCAGGGCCAACCTTTTTCACTATCTCTGGGTGGTGGGCGTCGAGTCCGCCAGTGAGCGAGCCGAAGGCGGGCAGGATCAGCTTTGTCGCGCTGACGACGAAGCAGCGGCGCGACACCCTGCGGCCGCGCACGACGAGCCGCAGCTTGGGATGGAAATGGCCGCTAATTTCCGGCCGTGGATCGCCGAGTTCGGCTTCGTGGCGAAGGACGATGCCATCGGCCTCAAGCTCATCGACCAGCCGGCCGCCGCAATGGTCGACGAAGCCGGCATCATGATTGCCGACGATCCACAACCAGTCGAGCCGGGCGGTCAGCGAAGTCAGCAGCCCGCGCGCGCGCTCGGGCAGCCGGTCGCAGCCGAAGCGGTCGTGGAAGCTGTCGCCAAGGCAATAAACTGCTTCGGCGCCGGTCCGTTCGACCGCTCGCGCCAGCGCGGTCAGCGTCGCCAACGAATCATAGGGCGGCAGAAACTGCCCGAACCGGGCGAACCAGCTTGATTTCTCGAGGTGCAGATCGGCGACCAGCAAGGCGCGCCGGGCGGGCCAGAACAGCGCACCATCAGGGCTTGGGGTGAATGGATGACCGCCGAACGAAAAGGGAACCATGGCTCCGCTCATAAGCGAGGTCGCAGCGCTATTCCAATAGCTTCATGACATGGTCGCGAAGGGCACGGGCGTCGTGAAGGGCATTGTGCGGGACGGCGCTGTTGGCGGCGGTTGAAAAGCCCTGAAGCGGCTGAAGGCGGAGGGTGAGCGGGGGCACCGGCATCATTTCCCCGGGGCCGGTGACGAGCAGCTTCGCAAGCTGGGCGAGATCCTCGGGCCAGTCGGCGACGATTTCCGGCGCGGCGTCGCCGGCGAGCCAGTGCGACAAAGCGTGGGCGGCGGCGCGGCGAGCTAGGCGCGGTCCGCGCATGGCGTCGGGGACGAGATCGATGAACGGCATGACATGGCGCTCGACCCACGGGTCGGTGACATCGCCATCGATCACCAGATAGAGTTCCTCGCCGCCATCCTCCGGTACGAGAGCGAGGCTGATCAGCCTCCCGCCGAAGCCGTCATATTCGGTGTCGAGGAAATAACGCATCGCCGCACTCTGGACGAGCGGGGCGGCGCTTTCCAGTGGCCTGGATCCGAAGTGGAGCGGACTCTCTCTATGCTAGCGCCTGGACGCCGGGTCGATGGGCGGTGGAGGCAGGCACGTCTCGCCGCGCGTCTGGGCTTTGCGGCAGGCGTCCGCCCACAGCCGCTGGCGCTTGCCGGCTTGCTCGTCTGCCTTGCGCAGTGCGCGACCGCGCTTTTCGTCGGCTTCGGACTGGCTGGTGGTGGCCAAGTCGACGCCCTTCGACACCGCCGCAACCGGCAGCTTGACGATATCAACCGCGGTGTTGGCAACGCTGGCGAC
>JBDSMA010000163.1:0-9264 GCA_039916085.1 Sphingomicrobium sp. | reverse complement strand
GCGGAAAAACGACGAATCCCGCTGATCACGGCCGTTTTGCAGCCGATGGCGCTGCTCTCGCCGCACGATCCACCTTCTACGCCGGACTTCTGGATGGCCAAGCACCCACCCGTCGGTCGCTTGGGGGCAGCGTGGAACACCGCAGTCTATGCCGCAATAAGACGTGCCCTTAAGCACCTCTATTCGCAACAACTCGACGCGGTGCGTACCGAGCATGGCCTCAGCCCCGAAGGCGCGGCGAACATGCTTGAGCCGCAACTAAAATCGGATCTCGTCATGGGATGCTACTCCAGGTTTCTCGGGCCGTTGCCGGCCGATGCGCCGGCTCAGACGAAAATCGTCGGGTTTCCGTTCTTTGATAGCTATCAAGGAGGGGAAGAAGCGCTCGACCCAATCCTAACCGAGTTCCTGAATGGTGGTCCGGCTCCCGTGGTTTTCACGCTGGGAACATTCGCGGTTCATGGGGCCGGCAAGTTTTACGAGCGAGCCGAAGCGGCTGCTCGGTCGCTGGATCTGCGAGCAGTAATGCTTACCGGTGAATCAAACCGGGTCATCGTGGACGGACCCATCGTGCGCTGCGGCTATATCCCGCATTCGCTCTTGTTTCCGCACGCGGCGCTGATTGTTCATCACGGCGGCGTGGGAACGACGGGGCAGGCAATGCGAGCGGGCAAACCGCAGCTTATCGTCGCTCACATGGGAGATCAAAGTGACCACGCCCACCGCATCCAACGGTTGGGGCTCGGGCTGTCGATTAAGGCCAGCCGTTTCACCGTAGGCCGGGCCGTGCCGATCATTCGATCATTGCTCCAGACCCCATCATTTCAAGAGCGGGCTCTGGCTGCGCGCTTATTTGTCAGTCACGAGAATGGGTCGGATGATGGTGCAACGGCAATCGCCAACGTGCTGAGCGATTACAGTATCGGCCAGTGAGGACGAACAATCGCCGGGCGCCGGCGTTGGAACTGCCCCTCCCTCGATTGACATGCCACTCGCAGGGCGCAAGGAGCCGCGGATGTCCAGGATTCTTGAACGGCGTTTCCTTGATCCGATCCTATCTATTGATATTGATGGCGGGCACCAGGGGAACGCTGCGATCGATCGACCATGGGGCGCCTGCCAGATCGCTCGTCACCCGGATTGGGCGGACGCTGGCGAGGCCCATCGATTTGCAGGGAACCAAGCCTCGTCACCGGCCGCCCCGTGAACGGCGCTCCCGGCCGCCGGGGGGCCTTCCGACGGTTGGCATCGCGCAATGTGGCGGGAATGTTCGCCCGCAACACCGTCGTGGGCACCGCGGTATTTGCAGTCGATCTGATGCTCCTGTGGGCCTTGGTCGAAGTTTTTGGGATGCCCAAACTGATGGCTGCGGCGACTGGTTTTCTGGTTGCCAGCTCGCTTCATTATATCGCTGGCCGAGGGTGGATATTTAAGGGTTCCGACCGCCACGTCGTATCCGGCTATTTCTACTTCCTCATAAGCGCCGGCGTGGGTCTCGCGATTACATTGCTGATGTTCGCGGCGTTCATTCGGTGGACCACCATTGACTATCTTTTGGCCAGAGTGATCGTTTCGTTGTTCGCAGGCTTGGCAACGTTCTTGCTCAACGCGATTCTCAACTTCCGAAGAGTTTGACTCCCGCTCCCGCATGACCCGGGTTTCCCGTGCGCTGGTATGACTCCAGCCCTCTCCAACATTTGTCCAAGGCACAAGCCCGTTGCCGGAAACATGTCGTTGCGGGAGACAAGGTTCACAAGTCGTTACCCGCGCATGCCGGCCAATGTTATTGGCAGTTTCGCTTTGACTGCCTAAAGGAAGGCAAGACTCGACGATCTGGGTGGCACGGTCTTGAGAGACCGAAAAGGAGTGGGTGATGGCATCGGCTGCACCACTATTCGCGGAATGGTCCAAAGTGGATGATGATTTAAACGAGCGCATTGCCCGACTTTCAAGGGGACAATTGCAATGCCTCGAACTCGTCAACCTGCATCTATCTTCAAAGGAAATTGCCGGCCGGCTCGGGATTTCGTCGCACACCGTCGATCAGCGCATTCGCCAATCGCTTCATACCCTGCGCGTCGAGCGCCGTTCCGAAGCGGCGCGATTGGTCGCCGCCAGCGGCGCCTTCGTCGGCGAATATCAACGGTTGATACATCAACCGCCGTACATCGACGTCCCCGCTGCCCCGCCCCAAAACGGCGATGCGGTCAGTCATCAGATTCGGCACGCTGATCGTGCAGGGGAGGCCAGTTCCGCCGGTGTCGTAACCGAGCAGACAACGTCGGGCCGCTGGGCTTCCCTGCCATTGCCGTTCGCAACGAGGAGCCAGCCCAGGAATGAAATGAGCGTCGGTTCCCGGCTGCTCTGGATCATGATCATCGCCATGGGCGCGACCTTCTCGGCCGGAATGTATCTGGCCGGCCTGGAAAGCCTTTCGCGGATGTTGAGCCACTAGCCCGATCGATTTCTCACTTTCTCCTGGACCAGCAGCCAGGACGCCGAGCGCGTCCGGGAAGGGGAAAACACATGCGTAAACAACAGCTTGAAAACGCCGCCTTCGACGTCGCCACCCAGGTTCGGGCGGTCGAGGATTCGATCGACGGCGCCCTCGCCGAAATCGCCGAACTGCAGGGCCGGATGATGTATTGCCGGTCCGTGTCCGGGATGGGCATTGCCACGGGCCATGACTCGCTGCAGCATCTTGCCAATGCGCTTCAGGGACTGGTCAACGCTCGTGGCGGCATGGCCAATTGCCATGCTGCCTTGGTCAACGCCAAGCAGTCGGTTCCGGGCCTGCGCACGGTCGGTTTCGGCGATACGGACGAATGCCCGAAGACCGCCGTGGCCGATCTGCGCGTGGTTGCGTGAAATCATGCAGGTTGACGGGATGATTTTTCCGATGATCCGATACGGATCATGATCGAATCCCGCTACCTGTATTGGGGGCTGCTCGCATTATGTTGCGGATATGCCCTGTGGCGCGGCCGCGGCGACGAACGAGTCGCCGCGGCCGTGAGCCTGGCCGCCTCGCTGGTCACCCATTTGCTCATTTCCGGAAGGTTCGGTGGCTTCTATCATCTGGAAGGCGGCGTATTAGCGGTCGACACCGCGACATTCCTTGCGTTCGTCACCTTGGCCCTGACCTCGTCGCGCTTCTGGCCCCTGTGGATCGCCGGTCTGCAGCTCACGACCCTACTCGCGCACCTGTTCCGGATCCTGTCGTCCGATCTCATTCCGATGGCCTATGCCGCCGCGGGACGCGTCTGGAGTTATCCAATTGTAATCATTATCGCCGTCGGCGCCTGGCGCCACCGGCATCGCATGGCTGCCACTCCCGGCTGAGCAATCCTCCTCGCCGCCCCTTCCTGCGGACGCGGCGAACCGCTAGCAGGCGCGCATGACCAGCCTGCCTCCCATCGCCCAGGCCCTGCTTGACGCGATCGCCGAGCCGTCGCTGCTGATCAAGGCATCGCGCGTCACCGCCGCCAACCTCGCCGCCCGCCAGCTGTTCGGCGACAGGATCGAGGGCAAGGACGTGCGCCTGGCGATCCGCCATCCGGCAGCGCTCGACCTGATCCTTGGCGGGCGTGCCGGCGACACCGACTTGATCGGCATTGGCGGGGTCGAGCGGCCGTGGCGGCTGAGCCTGATCGAACTCGGCGGCGGGAGCGCGCTCGTCCGGCTGACCGACCAGGCCGCACTCCGCGCGGCCGAGCGCATGCGGGTCGATTTCGTCGCCAATGCCAGCCATGAACTCCGTACGCCATTGGCGACGGTCATCGGCTACGCCGAGACTCTGGCCGACGAGGAAGACCTTGATCAGGCGACCCGGCGCAGCTTCGGCGCGACCATCCGCAGTGAAGCGACCCGCATGTTGCGTCTGATCGAGGAATTGATGAGCCTGTCGCGGATCGAGGCTGACCGCTTTCGGCCCCCGTCCGACATGGTCAGTGCCGGGGAAATTATTGCACTTGCGGTTGAGCAATGCGCGGAATTGGCCCGCCGGCGCGGTGCGGCGATCGAGGTCGATACCGATCCCGCTTTGCCTGGCTTCCGGGGCGACCAGCGCCAACTGGTGCAGCTGGTCGATAACCTGGTCACCAATGCGTTGCGTTATGGCTGCAGCGGCGAGGTGTGCACCGTGTCGGTCTCGGCGAAACGCGAGGGCGCCGCCGTCCTGTTCGCAATCCGCGATTCCGGGCAGGGCATCGCGGCCGAGCATCTGCCCCGCCTGACCGAACGCTTCTATCGAGTTGACGCGGCGCGATCGTCCGACGACCGCGGCACCGGGCTGGGTCTCGCGATCGTCAAGCATATCGTCGAGCGCCATCGCGGCACGCTCGCCATCCGCTCCGCCCCCGGCGAGGGCACCGAAGTGACCGTGCGGCTGCCAATGGAATGACCGCCGGACACGCTGTCATCATCCTGTAACGAGAGTGTCACATAGACCGCGAGACTCGTCGCCATGGGGTCGCTGAGACGGTCGCTCGACGGCCGCGCAAAGGAGTTTCCAGATGAAGAAAATGATGATCGCGCTGCCGCTGGTGGCGTTGGTCGCGGCCTGCGGCTCGGGTGGTGGCGGCAGTTCCGGCGAAAGCCAGATCAAGATCGTCGGGTCGTCGACTGTTTATCCGTTCACGACCGCGGTTGCGGAGGTGTTCCAGCGTGCCAACCCGGGCACCAGCGTCATCGTCGAATCGACGGGCACGGGCGGCGGCATGAAATTATTCTGTGCCGGCGTCGGGGCTGACACACCGGATATGAGTGACGCGTCGCGGGCCATCAAGAGAAGCGAATACGACACCTGCGTCAAGAATGGCGTCAAGTCGATCATCGAGATTCCCGTCGGCATCGATGGCCTGACCATCATCCAGTCGAAGAACGCGCCAGGGCTGAACCTGACGGCCAGGGATATTTATATGGCGCTGGCCGCCAATCCCTTCGGCAAGCCTAACACCGCCAAGACCTGGCATGACGTCAATCCGGCGCTGCCGGCGCAGAAGATACGCGTGATGGGCCCGCCGCCAACATCGGGCACGCGCGACAGCCTGGCCGACCTTATCCTGACCAAGGGTTGCGAAACCGATGCGGCGACCAAGGCGCTGAAGGACGACCAGAAGAAAAACATCTGCACCAAGATTCGGGAGGATGGTGCCTACATTGAGGCGGGCGAAAATGATAACCTCCTGGTCCAGAAGGTCGCCGTCGATCCCGATACGTTGGGCGTGCTCGGCTTTTCCTACCTCGACGAAAACGCGGACAAGGTAAAAGCGGTCCAGTTCGCCGGCGTGTCCCCGAGCGAGGAAACGATCGCCAACCTGAGCTACCCGGGATCGCGCAAGCTCTACATCTACCTCAAGGGCGAACACATTCGGTCGAAGCCCAAGATGAAAGACTTCATTGCTGCCTATGCAAAGAACTGGGGCAAGGGCGGAATGCTCGAAAAGCGGGGCCTCGTCCCGTTCAGTGGCGCCGACGGGACCGCCGCCGAGAAGCAGGCGACGGCGCTGACCCCGCTCGACCCGGCGAGCGTCAAGTAAGCACTGCGGCGGCGGGCACGTCATGACCTTGTCAATCGCGCTCGTCGCCGTCCTGCTGGTGGCCGCAGCCGCTGGCCTGCTCGCCTTTCGCCGTGCCCGTCGGTTGCGTGGTACCGGGCAACGGCTCAACAGTCTGCCGATCTATCATTTCTTCCATACCTGCCTGTGGGCCGCGCTCCCCGCGCTGATCTTCCTTGCCGTGTGGACGCCGGTCCAAACCAGCTTCGTCAACCAAGCGGTGCTCGCCAGCCCCGAAGGCCGCGGTCTGCCCGCCTTCGAAATGCAGCGCGAGGCAATACTTGGCGAGGCGCGCGATATGGCGTCGGGCCGGCGCGATGCCGGATTCAACCCCGAATCCGCCGCCCTTGTGCCGCACTTCACTGAGGCCGAGGCGCGCTACGGCACGCTTGGCGGGGCAGTCGCGATCCTCATTGCGCTGGCCGGCACCGCATTCGCCCTGCGTAAGGTTAAGCTCGATTTCCGCGCTCGCAGCGGGGTCGAACGGCTGGTCATGTGGCTGCTCGTCGGCGCCTCGCTGATCGCCGTCTTGACCACGCTCGGCATCGTCCTGTCACTGCTCTTTGAAAGCTTGCGCTTCTTCCATTTGGTCAGCCCAACTGAGTTTCTGTTCGGCACCAGCTGGAGCCCCCAGACGGCGATCCGCGCCGACCAGGCCGGTTCGTCGGGCGCGTTCGGATCGGTGCCCTTGTTCTGGGGGACGGCGTTCATCGGCGCGATCATCGCTATGATCGTCGCCATTCCGCTCGGGTTGATGAGTGCCATCTTCCTCACCCAATACGCCCCGGCCGGGGCGCGGCGCTGGCTCAAGCCGATCCTCGAGATTCTCGCCGGTGTGCCGACCGTGGTCTACGGCTATTTCGCCGCGCTGACGGTCGCTCCACGGGTGCGTGACTTCGGCCTGTCGCTCGGCATTACCTCGGCCTCGTCGGAAAGCGCGCTGGCCGCCGGACTGGTGATGGGTCTCATGATTATCCCATTTGTCAGCTCGATGGCTGACGATAGCATTGCCGCCGTGCCGCAGGCGATGCGCGACGGCAGCCTGGCGCTGGGCGCGACCAAGTCGGAAACCATCAAGAAGGTTGTTTTGCCGGCCGCGCTGCCCGGCGTTGTCGGCGGCGTGTTGCTGGCGGTCAGCCGGGCGATCGGCGAGACGATGATTGTGGTCATGGCCGCGGGCCTTGCCGCCAACATGACCGCCAACCCGTTCGCTAGCGTGACCACCGTAACCGTTCAGATCGTCCAGCTGCTGACCGGCGACCAGGAGTTCGACAGTGCCAAGACTCTCGCCGCGTTCGCGCTCGGGTTGGCGCTGTTCGTCATCACCCTGATGCTCAACCTCATCGCGCTGATCGTCGTGCGGCGCTACCGCGAGGCCTATGAATAGCGCCCCGCCCCCGACCGCCGCGCGGGCGCCAACCCGCTGGACCGACGGGTCTATGACTCGCCGTGTCAGGAAGCGCTACGCGGCCGAACGCCTGTTCAAGGCGCTCGGCTTCGCCGCGGTCGCGCTGTCGGTCGCCTTTCTCGCTTTCCTGTTATTCACCATGGCGGCCAAGGGGCTGGGAGGCTTCACCCGCACCGAGGCCAGGCTGACGATCGATTTCCCCCGCTCAGACCTGATGATCGATCCCGCCACGCTCAAAGGGCCAGAGGCCGAGCAAAACGTGATGTCCGCCAACCTCGAAGGGGCGCTGGGCCAGGCCGCGACTGCCCAATTCGGCGAAGGCGGGCCCGACTTGTTCGGTGGCGGCAGCGTCGATTTCCTCGGCAACGCGCTGGTTGCCGACCCGTCCCTCCTGGGCAAGCGGGCTGATCTCTGGGTGCCGCTGTCCGCCAAGGCGGACAGCGCGGCCAAACACGGCGGTGAACCCAATTTCGAAAAACTGCTCGCGAAGGCAGACACTCGGCGGGTGTTCAACACGCCGTTCCTGACCTCGTCCGACGCGACCGACCCGTCGGCGGCCGGCGTGTGGGGGGCGCTCAAGGGCACTTTTCTGACGATCATGGTGACCATGCTGCTCGCTTTCCCGGTGGGTGTGCTGGCCGCGCTTTACCTTGAGGAATTCGCCCCGCGAAACCGCTGGACCGACTTCATCGAAGTCAGCATCAACAATCTGGCCGCGGTTCCCTCGATCATCTTCGGCCTGCTTGGCCTTGCGGTCTTCCTTAACCTCATGAACCTGCCGCGCTCGGCGCCATTGGTCGGCGGGCTGACGCTGGCGTTGATGACCATGCCGGTCATTGTTATCGCCGGCCGCAACGCGATCAAATCGGTTCCCCCGTCGATCCGCGATGCCGCGCTAGGCGTCGGCGCGTCCCAGATGCAGGTCGTTTTCCATCACGTCCTGCCGCTGGCCTTGCCCGGCATCCTCACCGGCACGATCATCGGCATGGCCCGCGCGCTGGGCGAAACGGCGCCGCTGCTGATGATCGGCATGCGCGCCTTCATTGCTTCCCCGCCGCACGGCATCACCGACCCGGCGACCGTGCTTCCGGTGCAGATTTTTCTGTGGTCCGACGAGGTCGACCGCGCGTTCGTCGAGAAGACCAGCGCGGCGATCATCGTGCTTTTGCTGTTCATGCTGGTGATGAATGGCCTCGCCATCTACCTCCGCAACCGCTTCGAGCGCCGCTGGTGAACCTTATGACAGACATGCCCGTTCCGACCCCGACCGACACCGCCGAGCCGCCGGTGAGCGACGCCGACACGCCGAAGATGAGCGCGCGCGACATACGCGTGTCCTACAGCGGCAAGGAAGCATTGAAGGGCGTCAACGTCGACATTCACGACGACCGGGTCACTGCCTTCATCGGTCCCTCGGGCTGCGGCAAGTCGACCTTCCTGCGCTGCTTCAATCGCATGAACGACACCATCCCCGGTGCCCGGGTCACCGGCCGCATCGAACTCGACGGACAGAACATCAACTCGCCCGAAATGGACGTGGTTCAATTGCGCGCGCGGGTCGGCATGGTGTTCCAGAAGCCGAACCCCTTCCCCAAGTCGATTTACGAGAATGTCGCCTATGGCCCCCGCATTCATGGCCTCGCCGATGGCAAAAGCGAAATCGACGCGATCGTCGAAAAATCGCTGCGGCGGGCCGGTCTGTGGGAGGAGGTCAAGGAGCGGCTACAGGAAAGCGGGACGGCATTGTCTGGCGGTCAGCAGCAACGATTGTGTATCGCCCGGGCCATTGCCGTCGATCCCGAAGTGATCCTGATGGACGAGCCTTGTTCGGCGTTGGACCCCATCGCCACCGCCAAGATCGAGGAACTGATCCACGAGCTGCGTGGCCGTTATGCCATCGCCATCGTCACCCACAACATGCAGCAGGCGGCTCGCGTGTCACAGCGCACCGCCTTCTTCCACCTCGGCGAGATGGTCGAATACGGCAAGACCAAAGAGATTTTCACCAATCCGCGCGAGCAGCGCACCCAGGACTATATTACCGGCCGCTACGGCTGATCGGAGACAAGCAATGGCGACTACTGGCGGACATACCATCAAGGCCTTCGACGAGGACCTCGACCGGCTGCGCGCGCTCATCAGCCAGATGGGCGGGTTGGCCGAGCATGCCATCGGCGAATCGATGCGCTGCCTCGTCCAGCGCGATCTCGAGGGTGCGCAGAAGATCGTCCAGGACGACAAAAAGCTCGATGCGCTCGAAATCGAGACCGAGCGCCGCGCGGTCCAGCTGATTGCGCT
>JBDSMA010000162.1:0-5308 GCA_039916085.1 Sphingomicrobium sp. | reverse complement strand
CTCGAGGCGCCGTCAAGCGAAATCCATGGTGTAATGAGCGACGACGCGCTGACCGACGACGACCTCCAGCTTGGCCGGTGGGACTCGGCGTCGATTAGCCTGATCGCGGTCGACTGGCGTGCGCCTTTGGCCGAGGCGGTGCCGCTGCTTCAAGGCGAGATCGGATCGGTTAGCGTAGCGGATGATGGGTTCAGCGCCGAACTGACCGGCGCCGCCGCTACCCTGGACGCGCCGGTGTGCCCGGAGACGTCGAGCGAATGCCGTGCGGCGTTGGGCGACCGCGATTGCCGGATCGACCTCGGCCCTCGCCGGATGATCGCGGTTCTTTCGGGGCAGATCGAGGGTAATCGGCTGACAATGACGCCGCAGCCGGGCGGCGATTATGTCGCCGGCTCGCTGGTGGTGGTCAGCGGGCCGATGACGGGGTTTCGAAGCCCCATCCTGGGCATAGAATGCGGGGCCGTGGTGCTGCGCGACCCGCCGCGTGACACGATCGGCGCGGGGGCGCAATTATGGCTGACTCAAGGGTGCGACAAGCGGTTCGGGACTTGCCGAGACCGCTTCGCCAACGCGATCAACTTCCGCGGCGAACCGCATTTGCCCGGCAACGACCTCCTAACCCGCTACCCGGGAGCCTGACCGACATGGACGGACGATCGATCGTCGCGCGGGCGCGCAAGTTGGTCGGCACGCGCTTCCTGCCGCAGGGCCGCGATCCGTCGCGCGGGATCGACTGCCTAGGGCTGGCGCAGATCAGTTACGCCGTATCCGTAAATTCGGTGCGTGACGATTACCAGCTCAGCGGCAGCGCCAATGGCGATGCGCTCCTTGCCGGGCTTGCCCCGCACTTCCGCAGGATTTCGCGCGGCGCGGCAAGGCCGGGCGATTTGATGCTGCTGCGCCCGGGACGCGACCAGTGGCACGTTGCGGTCCTGACCGAGTTTGGTTTCGTCCACGCCGATGCACGGCGCCGGGCGGTGATCGAGACTCCGGGCGACCCCGAGTGGCCCGTTGCGGCTTATTACCGGCGACGCCGCATCAACGCGAAGCGGGGGCGCTGAGCCGTGGCGACGCTCATCCTGTCGACGGCCGGAACGATCTTCGGTGGCCCGCTCGGCGGCGCGATCGGAAGCCTGATCGGTCAGTCGATCGATCAGCAGCTGTTCGGTCCGCCCGCGCGTCGCGGACCGCGCCTCGGCGATCTCAGCGTGCAGACCTCCTCCTATGGCACCCCCATCCCGCGAATTTATGGACGGATGCGGGTCGCCGGAAGCGTGGTCTGGGCGACCGACCTCAAGGAAGAGGAGAGCATCCAGGGCGGTGGCAAGAGTGGGCCGGACGTGGTCACTTATGCCTATTCAGCGAGTTTCGCGGTGGCCCTGTCGTCGCGACGAGCGGCGCGAGTGGGACGGATGTGGGCCGACGGCAAACTGCTGCGCGGCGCGGCGGGCGACTTCAAAGTGGCCTGCATCTTCCGCTTTCATTCGGGCAGCGAGGACCAGCCGGTCGATCCCCTGATCGCCGGTATCGAGGGGATCGCCAGCACCACGGCCTTTCGCGGTCTGGCGCTGGCGGTGTTCGAGGATCTGGCGCTCGTCGATTATGGCAATCGAATACCGATGATCACGTTCGAGCTTTTCGGCGACGAAGCGGCGATGAGTGTCGAGACCATATTAAGCGATGCCTCGCACGGGCTGATTACCGGCACTGCAAGCGCTGCACCGATCATCGGCTTCGCAGCGCATGGCGCGGACCGCCGCGCGGCGATCGAGGAGATGGTGAGCCTGTGGGGAATTGCGCTTCGCGACCACGACGGGACACTCGCCATTGCCAATGGTGGAGCGGCGCTGGCTTTGCCGCCGGGTCGCGAACGAGGCTGCCGGATCGACGGCGATCATGACCCGGCCGAGCAGCGCAGCCAGGAGCCGGCACGAGCCCTCCCGGCGAGCCTGACGTTGAATTATTACGAACCGGAGCGCGACTATCAGGGCGGCCAGATGCGCGCCCTGATCGCCGGAGGCGGCCGGGCGCGGTGGCGGATCGATTGCCCCGCGGTCCTTGGCGCGGATGACGCCAAGCGGCTGGCCAACGAAGCGATGGCAAGAAGGTGGGCGGCCCGGGACCGGATGACGGTCAAGCTTCAGCCGGCGTTTCTGAAATTGTTACCGGGCGACCTCGTCGAGGTCGCCGGAGTGTCCGGCCGGTGGAACGTCGACGCCGTAACGATTGACGGCCTGGTCGTGGCCGCTGACCTTGAACGGACAATGATCGCGGGGCCATTAATCCCCGCCGATTCCGGAAGGGCAGTGAGCGAAACTGACATTGCTATAGGCGCTACCGACCTCGCCTTGTTCGATTTCCCCGATCCTGCCTTGAGCGGCAGCGAAGCCCTGTCGTTGATAGTCGTGGGTTCGGCGACGGGCGGATTCCGTCCGGTACCGGTGACCATCAGCATAAGCGGGCAGGCTTACTCATCCGTTGCGCTGACCCGGCGCGCCATATTGGGCCGCGCAATCACGCCTCTGATCGACGCGTCCTGCGAACTTTTCGACACCGCGGGAACGGTCGAGATCGACCTCACGGCGGACAGTCAAACCCTTCTCAACGCCGACGACGACGCATTGGCGATGGGGGCCAACATGGCGTTGCTTGGCGATGAGCTGATCCAGTTCGGCCGGGCCGAAGCCATCAGCGGCGGACGATGGCGCTTGTCGCGACTGCTCCGCGGGCGGCGCGGGACCGAGTGGGCGACCGTCGGTCATTCGGCTGGCGAGCGCTTCTGGCTGGTCGATCGGGCGACGATGGTTGCCGTTCCGCTCGACCCCGGGATGAGCGGAGCGAGCGCCGTCGCTGCAGCTTATGGCGTCGCGGACGACCGCATCGCTCCGCCAAGCGCGAGCCTGACGATTGCCGGCAGGGCATACCGGCCGCTGGCGCCCGCGCATCTGCACGCCGGTTTGACGGGCGCGGGAGACCTTGAGGTTAAGTGGCTAGCGCGTTCGCGCGACGGTTTTTCCTGGATCGACGGCGTAAGCGACGCGTCGCTGAACGGCCGGACGTTCGAGGTCAGCTTGACCGGACCCGGCGGCCAATGGGTTGGCACGACAACGGGGACTTCGCGGACCGTTGACGGCGCGGCCCTTGCGACCCTCGGCCTGGGCGAAATCATCGTCGCTGCCGTCGAACTCGGTTCATCAGGGCGCTCGCCCGCGGCCACGACCACCATCTTCGTCAGTTGAGGAAAGATTATGGACACCACCGAACGCCTTGACCTGCCGCTGCTCACCGCCGGTCAGACCCAAAAGGAGCCGTGGCACAACGAAGCCTTGGCGCTGATCGATCTGGTGGTGGACGGCGTCATCGAGGGGACGGCGATGGCGGCACCGCCGGCCAACCCGCTGGCTGGAAGCCTGTACCTTGTCGGTACGGCGGCGAGCGCGGCGTGGACGGGCCGCGACGGACAACTCGCCGGATGGCTTCCCTCCGGCTGGCGGTTCGTCGTCCCACCGGAAGGACTGCGCCTGACCGAGCGCGCCAGCGGCGTCGAGTGGCGCCGGCTGGCGAGCGGATGGTCGATTGGCCAGGTGAAGGCGAACCAGTTGATCATCGGCGGCCAGCAAGTCGTCGGGGCGAGGGGGGCAGCGGTCGCCGATCCGTCAGGCGGTTCGACAGTCGACGCCGAAGCACGGGTCTGCCTTCAGGATATTCTTTCCACTTTGAGAACTCATGGCCTTATCGAAACTTAAATAGTCATGATTTTACAACGCCTTAGAAGAAGCTCTGCAAGAACTTGCGGCATTTGGGCAACAGAGTGGGCAATTCCCTAACTTGCGCCGCAACCCGCGCTCTCATAATGTGTTCTCGCAGTTCTAATAGAGAATGCATGTGAAAGGGGATTCTTATGCGCAAGCTGTCCATTGCGGTGGCGCTGGCTTCGACCGCGCTAGCCACTCCGGCGGTCGCTCGCGACAAGTCGTGGTATGCCGGTCTCGAAGGCGGCGTCATGCTCGTCCAAGACGGTTCGTTCGACTATCGCACTAATAATGGCCAAACCATCGTCACTGTGCCCAATGCGGTGACGATCGATCATCATCTGGGGTATGACGTCGACGTCGTCGGCGGCTATGACTTCGGAATGATCCGGGCCGAGGTCGAGCTTGGTTGGAAGCATGCTTCGATCGACCGCGGCCGGTTGAGCCCCGAGTTTCTGGCGAACGTGAATCCGCAATATGAAAACGCGGTGAATATTCCCTACACGGTGGAAATTGGCGGCAACGTCAAGGTTCTCTCGGCGATGGCCAACGTCATGCTCGACTTCGGTGACGACGGCGGTTGGAACGGGTTCATTGGCGGCGGCGCTGGTATTGCCGACGTCAAGTACAAGGTTCGCTCGAACTTTGTCGTCAATCCGGCTTTTTCCGGCGGTGCCAGCTATGTCGATTATTACGACAACAGCTTCACCGACCGTAACACGGGCTTTGCCTGGCAGATCATTGCCGGCGTCCGCAAGTCGATCAGCCAGAACGTGGACATTGGCCTGAAGTATCGCTTCTTCAACGTTCCCAAGCTCCGGTTGCACGATGGCTTAGGCGATACTTACTCGGGCAAGTTCCGGTCGCACTCGCTGATGGCGAGCCTCATCTTCAACTTCGCCCCGCCGCCTCCGCCGCCGCCTCCGCCGCCGCCCCCGCCGCCTCCGCCGCCTCCCGCGACGCAGACGTGCCCGGACGGTTCGGTCATTCTGGCGACCGAAGCCTGCCCGGCGCCCGCGCCGGTCGCGGTTGGCCCGTTCATCGTGTTCTTTGACTGGGACAAGTCGGATATCACGCCGGAAGCGGCCGCGATCCTCGACAACGCCGCGGCTGCTTACCAGCAGACCGGCCACGCCCAGGTCATGCTCGCCGGTCACGCCGATCGGTCGGGTTCGGACAGCTACAACGTTGCTCTGTCGCAGCGCCGTGCCGACGCGGTTCGCGCTTACCTTGCCGGTCGTGGCGTGCCTGATGGCTCGATGACCACCTCGGCGTTCGGTGAGAGCAAGCCGCTTGTCCAGACCGCAGACGGTGTGCGCGAACCGCAGAACCGTCGCGTTGAAATCACCTTCGGTCCGGGTTCGGGCCACTAAGGCGATTGCCGGCGGCCTCGGCCGCCGGTTCGACCGAGACTAAAAGGGCGGCCCGCCGGAGCAATCCGGCGGGCCGATTTTTAGTGGGTGGCGGAGATTGCCTGGTCGGTCGCTACTTCTTGGCCGGGTCCCAGCCGCGCACCGTCACCTTGGCGTAGTTGAGGCTGAGGCTTTCCATCGGCC
>JBDSMA010000161.1:0-2670 GCA_039916085.1 Sphingomicrobium sp. | reverse complement strand
GCCGTTGCGCCGCATCGGCGAACCGCACGAAATCGCCGGCGCCGCCGTCTATCTCGCCTCGCCCGCCTCGACCTTCATGACCGGTCAGGTGATGGTCGTCGACGGCGGCTCGACCATCGGGATTGGGCTGTGAGGCTCGCCAACAAGGTCGCCATCGTCACCGGCGCCGGCTCGGGCATCGGCAAGGCGACCGTCGATCTGTTCCGCCGCGAGGGCGCGACCGTCGTCGGCGCCGACCTGAAGGGCGCCGATGTCGCTTGCGACGCGGGCGAAGAGGCCCAGGTCAAGGCGCTGGTCGAGCGCGTAGTCACCGACCACGGCCGGATCGACGTCTTCTTCGCCAATGCAGGGGTGTCGGGCGGGTTCGACGGCCTATTCGAGCAGGACGCAGCGGCCTGGGCCGAGATCTTGCGCATCAACCTCATTGGACCGTTCCTGGCGATCAAATATGCCGCGCCCTCCATGAAGGACAGCGGCGGCGGGTCGATCGTCTGCACCGCCTCGGTCGCAGGCTTGCGCGCCGGCGCCGGCGGGCCGGCCTATTCGGCGTCGAAGGCGGGGGTCATCAACCTGGTCAAGGTCGCCGCGACGCAGATGGTCGGCGCCAATATCCGCGTCAATGCCATCTGCCCCGGGCTGATCGAAACCGGCATGACCGAATATATTTTCGAGCGCGCCCGGGCCAAGGGGCAGGGCGACCGTATCGGCCATCTGAACCCGCTCAAGCGCGGCGGCCAGCCGATCGAGATCGCCTATACCGCGTTGTTTCTTGCCTCGGACGAATCGAGTTACGTCAACGGCCAGGCACTCGCCGTCGATGGCGGCCTTTCCGCTTCGCATCCTTTCAACCACCAAAGCTTTGGACGGACCTCCGCATGACCGACAGCCCCATTTCCACCGCTTGTCACCACGACATCCTCGTCGTCACTTCCAATAACCCGCCGGTCAATGCGCTTGGCGCCGCCGTCCGTCAGGGACTGGTCGCGGCGATCGAGGAGGCCGAGGGCGATGACAAGATCAAGGCGGTGGTCATCCGCTGCGAGGGGCAGACCTTCTTTGCTGGCGCCGACATTACCGAATTCGGCAAGCCCCCGGTTATGCCGTGGCTGCCCGAAGTGGTTGATCGGATTGAGAATTGTTCGAAGCCGGTGGTCGCGGCGATCCACGGCACGGCCCTGGGCGGCGGGCTCGAAATCGCGCTCGGCTGCCATTATCGAGTGGCGGTGCCCGACGCCAAGCTCGGCGTGCCTGAGGTCAAACTGGGGTTGCTGCCGGGTGCGGGCGGGACGCAGCGGCTGCCGCGCGTCGCCGGCGTGCCCAAGGCGCTGGAGATGGTCACCGGCGGCGGCATGGTCGGCGCCAGGGAAGCCCATGCAATCGGCCTGATCGACCGCGTCTGCGAGGGCGATTTGATTCAACACGCGGTCGCCTTCGCCGAGGAAGTTCGCGATGTTCGTCCGTTGCCCAAATCGTCCGAGCGGCAGGACAAGGTCGACGGCACCGATCCGTCGGTGTTCGCCGACTTCCGCAAGGCAAACACGAGGCGGTTCCGCGGCTTCGAGGCGCCCGAAGCGAATATCAAGGCGGTCGAGGCGGCGGTCGCCAAACCCTATGCCGAGGGCGTGCTCGACGAACGCACCCTGTTCATGGGTCTGATGGCTGGGAACCAGGCCCGCGCTCAGCAATATTTCTTCTTCGCCGAGCGCAAGGCGGCCAAGATCGACGGCATCCCCGCCGACACCAAACCGCGCGACATCAAGCGCGTCGGGGTGATCGGCGCGGGCACCATGGGCGGCGGCATTTCGATGAACTTCCTGTCGGCCGGAATTCCGGTGACGATCGTCGAGATGACACAGGAGGCCTTGGACCGCGGCACCGGCGTGATGCGCAAGAATTATGAGGCGACCGCGGCCAAAGGCCGGATGACGAGCGAGCAGGTCGAGGCGGCGATGAGCGCGCTCGAACCGACGCTCGATTTCGAAGCACTGGCCGACTGCGACCTGATTATCGAAGCGGTGTTCGAAGAGATGGCGGTCAAGAAGGACATTTTTGGCCGCCTCGACAAGATCGCCAAGAAGGGCGCCATACTCGCTTCCAATACCAGCTACCTCAACGTTGACGAGATAGCGGCGTCGACATCGCGGCCGCAGGATGTCGTCGGGCTGCACTTCTTCTCGCCCGCCAACATCATGAAGCTGCTCGAGGTGGTGCGCGGCGCCAAGACCGCGCCCGATGTGCTGGTCACCGCGATGGCGCTGGCCAAGAAGATCAAGAAGGTCGCGGTCGTCGCTGGCGTGTGTCACGGCTTCATCGGCAACCGCATGCTGATGCCGCGTCAGGTCGAGGCGACCAAACTGCTGCTGGAAGGCGCCACTCCCGAGCAGATCGACCGCGTTCATGTCGAATTCGGCATGCCGATGGGGCCGTTCCAGATGGCCGACCTGGCCGGAGTCGACATTGGCTGGCACCGCGACCCGACCCGCATCGAAAATATCCGCGACGCCCTCGCTGCCGAGGGCCGCTGGGGTCAGAAGAAGAACGCGGGCTTCTACGATTATGACGACAAGCGCCGGCCCAGCCCGAGCCCGCGCGTCCAGGAAATCATCGATGATTTCCGCGCGAAGGAGGGCGTCGCGAAGCGCGATATTTCCGACCAGGAAATCATCGAGC
>JBDSMA010000160.1:0-1969 GCA_039916085.1 Sphingomicrobium sp. | reverse complement strand
GCAAGCCGGTCGACGACATCAAGGTGCCGTGGATTTCCGACCTGGTCGAAATCCTCGACCACGCCGCCAGCCCCGAAGAGTTGCTCGAGCACACCCGGATGGCGATGTACCAGGACCGCATCTTCGCATTCACTCCCAAGGGCGAGCTGATTCAGCTGCCGAAGGGCGCGACGCCGGTCGATTTCGCTTACGCGGTCCACACCGACCTTGGCGACCAGACGGTCGGCGCCAAGGTCAATGGCCGCGTCGTGCCGCTGCGCACCATTCTCGAAAATGGCGACCAGGTCGAAATCCTCGCCTCCGAGGCGCAGCACCCGCAGCCGAGTTGGCTCAGGTTTGTCACCACCGGCAAGGCCCGCGCCGGCATCCGCCGCTTCGTCCGCCACAAGGAGCGCGACGAGACGATCGAGCTCGGCCGCAAAATCTATGACGAGATCGTGTCGCGTCTGCCCGCGCCGCTCGGCACCGACGCGTTGAAACGCGCGGTCAAGAAACTGAAAGCCGACGATGCCGATTCGCTGATGATCCGCGTCGCCCGCCGCTCGGTCAGCGACGTCGAGCTGATGGAGGCGCTGATGCCCGGCTCGGCCGGCGGCGATGTCGCCCCGCGCCCTCTGGGCCAACGCACCGCCATCTCGATCAAAGGCCTGACCCCCGGCGTCGCGTTCGACCTGGCCGCTTGCTGCCACCCGATCCCCGGCGACCGCATCGTCGGCCTGCGCCGCGAGGACGAGGGGATCGAGGTTCATGTCATCGGCTGCGACGAGCTCGCCACCGGGGTCGATGCCGACTGGCTCGACCTGGCGTGGGGCGACGGGTCGGACGGCGGCACGGCCCGGCTGACGGTAATCCTGCGCGATGTCGCCGGGGCGCTTGGCGAAATGGCCGGGATCCTCGGCGCCAAGGGCGCCAACATCGTCAACTTGCACCTCGCACACCGCGACGGCAGCTTCCACACCTTCCATGTCGACGTCGAGGTCCACGATCTCCCGCACCTCCACACCCTCATCGCCGCGCTGCGCGCCGCCAACGGTGTCAGCCAGGTCGAGCGGGTTTAGCTCCCCCTGGCCGGCGCCTTGCGAATCGCATCCGCGCCGCCCGCCGCCAGTACCGCCAGCGTCACCAGATCGCTGACACTGGCGGTCATCGGTGCAATCTGTACCGGCAACGACATGCCCATCAGGAACGGGCCGATCAGGCTCTCCCCACCCAGCGCCTTCAACAGCTTAGAGGAAATATTGGCCGATTGCAGGCCCGGCATGATCAGGATGTTGGCGTCATCGGTCAGCCGGCTGAACGGATAATATTTGCGCTGCATCTCGTGGTTGAGCGCCACGTCCGGCCCCATCTCTCCTTCATATTCGAAATCTGTCTGCAAGGTGTCGAGCAGCTTCACCGCGTCGCGCAGCTCCTCGATATGGCGGCCTGGGGGGTTGCCGAACGTGGTGTAGCTGATGAACGCGACGCGCGGTTCCTGCCCCATCCGCCGCGCGAACGCGGCCGAGCGGATGGCGATCGAGGCCAATTGCTCGGCGGTCGGTCGCTCGGTCACCGACGTGTCGGCGATCAGCACGGTCCGCGCGCGGGCGGCGATGATGTTGATCCCGAACGGAGTCGCGCCATCGTCCTCGTCGATCACGGTGCGAACCTGCGCCAGCGACTGGCTGAATGGCCGCGTCGTGCCGGTGATCATCGCGTCGCCTTCGCCCAGCGCGAGCATCGCCGCGGTGAAGATATTGCGGTCCTGGTTGACCATCCGCTCGATCGCCCGGCGCAACATGCCGTGGCGCTGATGCTTGGCGTAAATATAGTCGACCGCGCGCCCGACCAGCGGCGAGTTGCGGCTGTTGAGCACCTCATATTCTTGCGGTTTGTCGACCCCCAGCTCGGCCAGCAGGTCATGGACATTGTCACGCCCGACCAGCACCGGCGTGCCATAGCCGCCTTCCTTGAAGGCAATCGCCGCGCG
>JBDSMA010000159.1:0-10127 GCA_039916085.1 Sphingomicrobium sp. | reverse complement strand
TACGCCCGGCATTTCGCCCATCTGCGCCAGCATCCACAGCGCCATGTCCTTGATGTCGCTATTCATGCCACCCGCCGCGGGCACGCCATAATAAATGTCTTTGACTTCCTCCGGGCGCCGCCCCGTGCCGTGCGGCCGTGCCCAGCTTTTTGCCCCCTCCAGCCCGGCGCGGGTCAGGCTGGCGGATGTCATGCCGATCGGGTCGAACAGCTCGCGCTGGACGACCTCGCGATACGGCTTGCCGGTCGCTTTCTCGACCATCTCGCTGGCCGCGTCAAAAGCGACGTTCTGATAGCTCCAGCAGGTTCCGGGCGGGCACGTGCTGTTAAGCTGGAACAGGGTGCTGCGGAGGAATTTCGCGCTCTGCCCCTCTTCGAGCTTGTTGTCGAAGGCGTTGCGGTAAAGCCCCAGGCGATGGCTGAGCACATCGCTGACCTTGGCCCTGACCTCGTTCCCGCCGGGCAGCTTCAGCGACGGCGCGTCGCGGTAGACCGGATCGTCGAGCGACAGCTTGCCCTGCTCCGCGAGCTTGGCGACCATCGTCGCCGCCACGCCCTTCGACACCGAGGCCCAACGGAACACCGTGTCGGACGTCACCGGGTCACCCGATCCCGCCAATGTCTCGCCAAAGCCGCTCAGGAACGTAATCCGCCCGCGCTCGACAATCCCGACCGCCATGCCAACCATCATCGGCTTGGTCATTAGCCGCCGGACCCGCGCGTCGAGCGACGCATAATCGATGTCGTGGCGGCGCGACGGGGCGAGCTGGACCAGACGCGCCCGGGTCTGGGCCTGGGCTGCGGCGGCGACCTGCTGGCGCGAGGGGGCCCTCGCCCCCTGCGGCGCGGCCAACGCGACCACGCCGACGAGGAAGGCGAACAGGCCCAGTCCGATCTTTTGCTGACGATCCAACCCATTTCCTTCCGACACGGATCGCCTTGGCTGGGTGCGCGGCCTCGCTCAACGCCCGTTCGGCCACCGCTGCGCCGAAGCGATGGCTATCGGCGACGAGTTGCGACCCATCTGGCGTCTGACGCTCGACCGGTCTAGGGAGGCGCCATGCGATTTTTGATGACGCTATGGTGGATGGTGGTCGCGGTAGTGATCGGCATCTTCTCCTACCGTAACTGGGCCGATGTGACGCTCGCGCTGTGGGGTCCGCTCCAGGCGGATATCAAGCTGCCGCTGCTGATGGCGCTGATGTTCGCGCTTGGCGCGCTTCCGGTGTGGCTGGTGATGCGCGGGCGGCTGTGGGCGGTGAAGCGCAAGCTGATGCTCGCCGAGCGCCCGGTCATTTCCTCGCCGCCGGCGCCGATGCCGACCGAGAGCGACTCCCAGATCGCACCATGACCAGGAAAATCTATGTCGCCATCGACACTCCGGACCTTGCCAAGGCCAAGGCACTTGCGTCGGCGGTCCGCACCCAGGCGGGCGGGATCAAGCTCGGCCTCGAATTTTTCAGCCACAACGGCCGGGCCGGGGTGATCGAGTTGGCCGAGCTCGGCCTGCCGCTGTTCCTCGATCTCAAGTTCCACGATATTCCGAACACCGTCGCCAAGGCTATCCAGGCGCTCAGTCCACTCGAGCCGGCGGTGATGACCGTCCACGCCGCGGGCGGCCGGGCGATGATGGAGGCCGCCAAGGCCGCCGCTCCGGTCTCGACCAGGGTCGTCGGCGTGACCCTGCTTACCAGTCTCGATATCAGCGATCTGACGAGCATCGGCGTCAAGGGCAATTCCGCCGATCAGGTCGAGCGCCTCGCTGCCCTCGCCCACGAGTCCGGGCTCGACGGCATTGTCTGCTCGGGCGATGAGGTCGCGGCGGCGCGGGCGGCATGGAAGGACGGCTATTTCGTCGTCCCCGGCATCCGCCCGGCGGACAGCGTGGTCGGCGACCAGAAGCGAGTGATGACCCCGCGGGCGGCGATCGATGCCGGCGCTTCGATTCTTGTTATCGGCCGCCCGGTCACCGCCGCCCCAGATCCGGCCGCCGCTCTCCGCGCCATCGCCGCGACGCTTTAGTGGACAGCCGGTTTGCGGACGCTTACTTCGCCCGCCGCAGAGGAGACGGAAAGAAATGAGCTGGCTGACCCGCGTCCGCAACGGCATCCAGTCGCTGACCAAGCGGCAGAGCAGCGACAATCTGTGGCACAAGTGCGGAAAGTGCGGGTCGATGGTGTTCACCAAGGAGTGGGACGAAAATGCGTTCGTCTGCCCCCGCTGCGACCATCACGACCGGATCGGCCCGGCGGCGCGCTTCGGCCTGCTGTTCGACAAGGGCAAGTTTGACCAATTGCCCAGCCCCGAAGTGCGCGAGGACCCGCTCAAGTTCAAGGACAGCAAGCGCTACGTCGATCGCCTAAAGTCCGCGCGTGCCGCGACCCACGAACGCGACGCGCTGATCAACGCCAAAGGCAGGATTGAAGGCCACCCGGTCGTCGTCGGGGTCCAGGATTTCGCCTTCATGGGCGGCTCGATGGGCATCGCCGTCGGCGCCGCTTTGGTCGCCGGCATCCAGGCCGCGATCAAGGCCAAGGCGCCCTACATATTGTTCACCGCCGCCGGCGGCGCGCGGATGCAGGAAGGCATATTGTCGCTGATGCAGATGCCGCGCGCGACGGTCGCGCTGGCCCAGCTGCGCGAAGCCGGCCTGCCCTATATCGTCGTGCTGACCGACCCCACCACCGGCGGCGTCACCGCCAGTTATGCGATGCTCGGCGACGTCCAGCTGGCCGAGCCGGGCGCGCTGATCGGCTTCGCCGGGCAGCGGGTAATCGAACAGACGATCCGCGAAAAACTCCCCGAGGGCTTCCAGCGCGCCGAATATCTGCTCGAGCATGGCATGGTCGACATGGTCGTCCACCGCCAGCATCTGAAGGACCGTTTGGGCCGCCTCGTCGGCTATCTCGCGCCGGGCAAGAAGGCCGCGTAATTCATCTCCCCACCCGCTGGCGGGAGGGGCTGCGGGTGGGCCAGTCATGAATGAAGTGATCCATACCTCCGACCCGCGCCTCGCCGCTTTGCTCGCTCGTCAGGCAACCCAATATGTCGATCGGGACCAGCTCGGGCTCGACCGCATCCTTGCTTTGCTCGATCGGCTCGGCCGTCCGCAGGATCGCCTGCCGCCGGTGTTCCACGTCGCCGGGACCAACGGCAAGGGTTCGACCTGCGCCTTTCTCCGTGCCGGAATGGAAGCAGCGGGACACCGCGTCCATTTGTTCACCAGCCCACATCTGGTTCGTTACAATGAGCGCATCCGCCTCGCCGGTGAGCTGATCTCCGACGATCGATTGGCCGATGTCATGACCCGCGCCCTCGACGCCGATGAGGGCATTGGCGCCAGCCTGTTCGAATTGAACACCGCCGCAGCGCTGCTCGCCTTCGCCGAAACCCCAGCCGACGCCTGCGTGCTGGAGGTCGGGCTTGGCGGGCGGCTTGACGCAACCAATGTCGTCGACCGGCCGGCGGTATGTGGTATCGCCAGCCTCGGCCTCGATCATGAGGCGTTCCTCGGCACCTCGCTCGCCGAGGTTGCCGCCGAAAAGGCCGGCATCGCCAAGCCCGGTGTGCCGCTCGTCGCCCTTGCCCCGCCCGCCGACGCGCGGGCAATGTTCGAGCGTATCGCCGCCGGGCAAGGCGCTCCGCTCCTCCTCGAAGGCCGCGACTGGCAGCCGGACGCGACCCTGCAGCCATCGCTTTTCGGGGCGCATCAGTTGCGCAATGCAAATCTTGCGCTGGCAATGTTATCGGCCCAATCGGCGGTTTTCGTCCCTCGCGCGGCTTTCGACCGAGGCCTCGCAGCCGCCAATTGGCCCGCCCGGTTCGATCGCCTTGCCGACGGCCCGCTCACCGGCGGCGTGGAAACCTGGCTCGACGGAGCCCACAATCCCGACGCCGCCGAGGCGCTGGCGACCCTCCTCGAGCAGCGCCCGATGCACCTTGTCCTCGGCATCCTTGCCAACAAGGACGCCGCGGGCATCGTCGGCCCGCTCGCGCCTCACGCCTTATCCCTGACCTTCGTCGCCGTCCCCGACCATGGCTCGCACGATCCGCAAGCGCTTGCAGCGCAGTTCGGCGGGCGGGCGGCAGCGAGCCTTGAGGAGGCGCTCGCGCCACTCCCCTCCCCGCGGCTCATTGCCGGCTCGCTCTACCTCGCCGGCGCGGTATTGTCGGCCAACGGTTCGCTGCCCGACTGATCCCCATCCACTCGGGCATCGCCTTCGCCGACCTTGCCGGCGCTCCCGATCGACGAATCGACCAGGCCCATGCGCATCATCAGCCAGAACAGCAGGATCCCCGGGACCGCCGCGAACGTCGTCATCACGTAGAAGTTGAAATAGCCGAAGCGGTCGATCAGCGCGCCAGCGCTGGTTCCGGTGAGGAATCGCCCGACGATGCTCGCCGCGGCCGAAATCAGCGCATATTGGGCGGCGGTGAACCGGAGGTCGCACAGCGCCGAGAAATAGGCGACGACGCACACCCCGCCGATGCCGCTGGCGATATTCTCGAAACCGATTGCGGCGGCCATGCCGTGATTGCTGTGACCGCTGATCGACAGCAACGCAAAGCTGAAATTGCTCACCGCCATCAGGATCAGGCTGATCAGCACCGACCGCTTCAAGCCCAGCCGCGTATACATCATCCCGCCGATGAAGATGCCAATGAGATAGGCCCAGAAGCCCACCCCAACGTCCCACAGCGCAATCTCGTCGTTGGTGAACTTAAGGTCGTCGAACAGCAGCCGGAAGGTGAGGTTGGCAAGCGTATCGCCAATCTTGTGGAGCAGGATGAACAGCAGGACGAGTAGGGCGCCCTTGCGCTGGAAGAATTCGACGAACGGCCGCCACACGACGGCGACGGCATTGGCAAGTCCCGGCTTGGTCGCCTCCTGGCGGTGCCGCTCGGGCTCGCCGAACACCAGCGCGGTGATCATCGCCGGCAGCGCCAGCAGCGCGCAGGCAAGGTAAGCCGCTTCCCACCCTGCCCGCGCCGCGACCACCAGCGCCAGCGCGCCGGCGCCGGCCGATCCGATGCGCCAGCCATATTGGCTCATCCCCGACCCGACGCCGAGTTGGCGCGGCTTCAATGCCTCAATACGGTAGGCATCGATGACGATGTCGAAACTCGCCCCGGCAACTCCAAGCAGAATCGCGGCCGTGACCATTGCGCCGATGCCGTCAGCCTGCGGATCGACCAGCGCGAGGTTGGCGACTGCCGCCATGACCGCGACTCCGGTGACCAGCATCCACGACACGCGCTGCCCTAGCCGGCCGATCAACGGCAGTTTGACGCCGTCGATGACCCATGCCCACAACCATTTGAAATTATAGGCGAGGAATACCAGCGTGAAGGCGGTGATGGTCGATTTGTCGATTCCATCCTGCTTCAGCCGCGTGGTCAGCGTCGCGCCGATCATCGCATAAGGGAAGCCCGAGGAGATGCCGAGGAACAGCGCGGCGAGCGGGGCCGGTTCGACATAGGGCTTGATCCCGTCGAGCCACGACTTTCCGCTCTTGGTCGCCGTGTCTTCCATGTACTTCGCCTCCGCTGCCCGTCCCCGGATGGAAGCCCCAGCCTAGCAGCCCAATCGGCATGCGGAAGAGGAAAGCTTGCCGCCTCTTGCCAGCGCGCGGGGTTGGGCGCACCATCGCTAACATGGATCAACCTTTGACCGCCGAACGGCCGCCCGAAGCGCTGCGCCCCACGCCCGGCCAGCGTGCCCTTGCCGATGCCCTCGCCCACGGCGAAGCGATGATGGGCGACCGCATCGAAACGATCCCCGCCAGTGTCTATACCGATCCCGCCCGGTTCGAGGCCGAACAACGCCTGCTGTTCGACAAGCTGCCGCACATGGTCGCGCCGTCGGCCCTGCTGCCTGAGCCGAACATGGCGGTCGCCCATGACGGGTTTGGCCTGCCTTTATTGTTGACCCGCGACGCGGCCGGCAAGGCGCATGTTCTCGCCAACGTCTGCCGCCATCGCGGCACGCGGCTGGTCGAGGCCGACCACGTCGTGCCCGCCAAGCGCATCGTCTGCCCCTATCACGCATGGGCGTATAAGGCCGACGGCGAGCTGACCGGCATGCCGCGCGCCGATTGCTTCCCCGGGCTCGACAAGGCCGAGCATGGCCTGATCGAATTCCCCAGCCTCGAAAGCGGCGGCCTGATCTGGTTCGCGAAGGATCCCGCCACCGACTTTGCCCGGGCGGCCGCGCTCGCGCCCGATCTCGACGCGTTCAATATGGCCGGGTTGCATCTTTATCGCCGCCGCACGCATGACGTCGCCGGCAACTGGAAGCTGATTATCGACGCCTTCCTCGAGAGCTATCATGTCCAGCGGCTCCACGCCGCGACCATCGCCGAATTCTTCGCCGACGGGATCACCGTCGCCGACTATGTTGGGCCGCACCAACGCGCCGCGGTCGGCCGCGCCTCGGCCATCGCCGGGATCGACCGCGACGACTGGGCAGCGCTGCGCCACGCGGTGACCTTCACTTATCAATTGTTCCCCTCGTCGGTCGTCATCGTCAGCCCCGACTACGTCAATTTGCTGGTCGCCATGCCGCAATCGGTCGGCCGCACTTTAGTCGAGGATTTCATGCTGATCCCCGAGCCGCCGACGACCAACGAAGCCGAAGCGCATTGGGAGCGCAGCTGGGAGCTCCTCGATGGTGGCACCTTCGCCGGGGAGGATTTCCGCGCCGCCGCGCTTGCCCAGCGCGGGCTCGACAGCGGTCAGCTCGACTCGGTGCTGCTCGGCAAGCTCGAAAACGGCATCGCCGACTTCCACCGCCGCCTCGACGTGGCGCTCGCCGACTAATCCGCGGCCGGAATTCCGTACAGCTCGAGACCATTGGGTGGCTTGGCTTTTTTGCCCGCCAGATGTTGCTCAACCGCCTTCAACGCGGCGCGCAGGGTCCGGTCGGTATACGGCTTGATCAGGCAACCGAGTACAAGATCGCTCGCGTTGGGCGGGGGATTACCGGTCGAAAATAGCACCGGAATCCCGCGTTTCTGGGCAATTTGGGCCAAATCGATTCCCGTCCGCTCACCGGTCAGGCGTACGTCGCACAGGATCAGGTCAACCTGCTCCTCGTCCAGCGTCGCCACCGCGTCGGCCACCCGATCGAGTGTCGCGACGACCTCATAACCGGCGTCGCGCAACCTCACTTCATTGTCGAACGCAGTCAGCGGTTCGTCCTCGACGATCAGGATCCGCTTGACGATCCGCTTGGGCTTCCCGAACAGCATGGCTCCGTTCGTAGGACGAATGAAGTGACCCCGCAACGACCCTCTGGCCCTCCTGGGCCACGCCGAATTCGCCGCCCATCGGCGAGTGCCGCCAAGCCCATGCGCGGCCCCCGCCCCGCCCCGCCGCGCGAGAGTGGACCGCAACGCATTGCCAAGCTGCTCGCCCGCGCCGGCGTCGCTTCGCGCCGCGAAATAGAGCGCATGATCGAGGAAGGCCGCATCGCCTTGAACGGGGAAACGCTCAAGACGCCTGCGACCATATTGGAAGATCTCGCCGGGGTCACGGTCGACGGCAAGCCGGTGGCCCCGCCAGCCGCCTCGCGCCTTTACCGCTTCTACAAGCCGCCCCAGACGCTGACCGCCGCCAGCGACCCCAAAGGCCGGGCGACGATTTACGACCGGCTGCCCGCCGGCCTGCCGCGGCTGATGCCGGTCGGGCGGCTCGACTATATGACCGAGGGCCTGCTGTTGCTGACCAATGACGGTGGGCTGAAGCGCCAGCTCGAACTGCCCAGCACCGGCGTCGTCCGGACCTACCGGGCACGCGCGTTCGGCGCCGTCACCCAGTCCGCGCTCGAAGCGCTCGCCGAGGGGGTCACCATCGAAGGGGTCCGCTACGGCTCGATCGACGCCAATCTGGAGCGCCGCACCGGCCGCAATTGCTGGATCGAACTCAGCCTGACCGAGGGCAAGAACCGCGAGGTGCGCAACGTCCTCGCTTACCTCGACCTTCAGGTGTCGCGCTTGATCCGCACCAGTTATGGCCCGTTCACGGTCGAGGGACTGGAACCGTGCGACGTCGACGAAATCCAGCGCGAAGTGCTCTTCCAGTTCCGCCGAACGCTTAAACCATGAGGGTGATTGCGGGCGAATGGCGCGGGCGCAAGCTCGTTGCCCCGCCCGGCGCCGCAACCCGCCCGACCGCCGACCGCACCCGCGAAACCCTGTTCTCGATGCTCGTCAGCCGCCTCGGCAGCTTCGAGGATCTGCGCGTCGCCGACCTGTTCGCCGGCAGCGGTGCGCTCGGCATCGAAGCGCTGTCGCGCGGCGCGGCCACGGTCACCTTCGTCGAGCAGGACCAAGCCGCTGTGAAAGCGATCGAGGCCAATCTCGCCACGTTGGGCGCCTCCAGCCGCGCCGCAATACGCGCCGCCTCGGCGCTCAAGCTGCCACGCGGCGAGCGCTTCGACCTCGTCTTCGCCGACCCGCCTTACGCCGACGGCGCGGGCCAGGCGGCAATCGCCGCGGTTGCCGCCGCCGGCTGGCTCGCGCCGGGCGGCTGGCTGTGCATCGAGACCGGTCGCGGCGAGTCGCTCGTTGCCGCGCCGTTCGAACTCGACACCGCGCGCGACGTCGCCCGCGCCCGGGTCACCCTTCTGCGGGCTCCGTCCTAGCCCTTCTTCTTGGCGGCCGCGCCGGCAGCGTCCTTGACCGCCTTATATTCGGTCATCAGCCGCCGCCCGATCGCCGCCGCGGCAGCCTTGCCCGCCGCCTTGACGGCATTGCCCGAATTACTGCTTGTGCTTCGGCCGCGCTCGGCCACCGCGGCCACCGCGGCGGTCGCGCCGACCGCGATAAGGTCGGCGATCATCGGATGGTCGGCGAGCTTGGCGAGGGCGTCGAACCCCCTGTGCGGCGAACGATCGGCCTTCTTGCCCTTGGCACCGCTTTTGCCCTTGGCGCCGTCCTTGCCTTTGGCGCCGTCCTTGCTCTTGGCGCTGGCCTTGCGGGTCGCCTTGACCTTGATCTTGACCCCGCCAACCGCGGCCTTGACGGCTTTTTTCTTCTTCTTCGCCTTGTCGCCGCTATCCTTGGCCATGGGAAATTCCTCCTGTTGGGGTCGCGCTAGGCGACGGGATCCAGTCGCCTCATGTCGGCATCGGGGAACGGGATGGCAAGGGCGCAGGCGTCCTCGCGCGCGCCGTCGAGCCAGCGCACCGCGTCGCCGGGGCGAAGCATCACCGGCATCGCCTTGGGATGGACCGCGCCGACCACCGCGTTGGCGGCGCACGTCAAGAACGCCATGAACGGGCCGCCTTCTCCCGGCCGCCACAGCCCGGCGAAGGCGAACAGCGGGTCATGATGATTTCCCATCCCGAACCACACCTTGGCCTTGCGCATGGTCGCCGGGTCGGGCTCGGCGGTCCATTCGCAGAAGCGCGTCGCCGGGACGATGCAGCGCCGCTCGGTGATGCTCAGCGCGGAACGCCAGAACGGGCTGTCGAGGTTGCGGACATTGGTTACCGGCCGCCCCTTCGCCGCCGCCGGCCCGGGAAAGCCCCAGGTCATCGTCTCCAGGATCAGGCCGCCACCTTCGCCCCGGCGCAGCACCGGCGCGGCCTTGCCTGGATAAATCTCGTCGAACGGCGGCAAATTGGCGGTGTCGCCCGAAAACGGTCCGAACATGCGCTTCAGTTCATCGACCGAGGCGGTCATCGTGTAAAGATTGCACATCGCCCGCGACTCCCTGACGCTCCTTCTAACTGCCACGCTGTATTGACACAATAATACACCTGTGCCATTTTCGCGGGCCAGGGAGGATTTTCACTCATGTATAACCAGCAAGACCTCGACGAGGCCGTCGCAGCCGGCGCCATCAGCGCCACTGCCGCCGACAAGCTTCGCGACTATTTCGACGGCCAGGGCACCACGCCCGCCGTTGATGAAGAACAATTCCGGCTGATCACCAGCTTCAACGATATCTTCGTTTCGGTCGCCAGCGCCATCCTGCTGTTCGCGGTCGGCTGGATCGGTCAGTCGATCGGCCAGTCGCTCGGCCTGATCATCGAACTCGATGGCCCAAGCCCGCTCGCACCGGCGGCGGTTGCCGCCACCGCCTGGGGTCTCGCCACGTTCTTCACCGCCAAGCGGCGCATGG
>JBDSMA010000158.1:0-4940 GCA_039916085.1 Sphingomicrobium sp. | reverse complement strand
AGGCCAGCCCATGCGGCGGAATGGGCGGTGGCGTTGAGAAGCCCCGCCGCGAGCAACGCGCTGACGACGCCCTGGATGAAGATGTCGACCGGATGGAACAGCATCCCGGAGGCGATGTCGACGCGCGCGACGCCGTGGTGGAGCTGATGCCCGGCCCTCCACAACAGGTCGAAATAATGCATCGTCCGATGAAACCAATAGCCAAAGAATGTCGTCATCACCCACAGCGGCAGGGCTGCCCAATTGCCCCAACCATTCAAATTCACGACTGCCATTGGCGGCAACAGCGGGACGAACAGCAACGGGCCATAAACGAACACCGCAAGCGTCACTGCAAAGCCAGCCAGTCCGATCGCCCGCCAATGCCGCACAATCGGCATCGCTCGGCCCGACGGGATCAGGACCTCGATCAGCATGAAAAGCACGAAAGCGGCCGGCAAGGCGAGCAGCATTGCGGTATCGAAGTCCATCGGGCGTCCCCTGCCAGCGTCGCGATCGGGCGATGCTACCCCAATCTTTCGTCTCGACAAAGCCCGGCGACATACTCACGGGTAACATTTTACCCGTCAGCAACCGCCCGGATTGCTTGACAAAATCGTCGCTCCTCAGCATTAGGCCGCTCGACAGCGCTGCCCTTTCGGCGGCGCTTCCTTTTTTGATGAGGTCCACGCCCATGAAGGCGCTGATGAAGACCACCAAGTCGATCAAACCGGCCGAGGTGGTGAAGAAATGGCATTTGATCGATGCCGATGGCCTGGTGGTCGGACGCGTCGCGTCGATCATCGCCAACATCCTGCGCGGCAAGCACAAGCCGAGCTTCACCCCGCACGTCGATTGCGGCGACCATGTCGTCGTCATCAACTCCGACAAAGTGAAGTTTACCGGCCGCAAGCTCGACCAGAAAATCTATTACAAGCACACCGGTTATGCCGGCGGGCTCAAGGAAACGACCGCGGGCAAGGTGCTTGAGGGCCGCTTCCCCGAGCGCGTGCTTGAAAAGGCGGTCGAGCGGATGATCCCTCGTGGCCCGCTTGGCCGCGATCAGATGCGCGCGCTTCACCTCTACAACGGCACCGAGCATCCGCATGGCGGCCAGAGCCCCGAGCCGCTCGACGTCGCCAGCATGAACCGCAAGAACAAGGTGGGCGCATAACATGGCCGACAAGAAAAAATCCCTGTCCGACCTTGGTGCGCTGACCAGCGAACCCGTCGAGGCCCCCGTCGCCGCTGCCGAAGCGCCGGCCGATGCCACCGCCGAGGCCTCGCCCGCCGCGGCCGAAGCCCCCGCCGAGGCCCCGGCCCCGGTCAACATCCAGCCCGAGACGCCGCTGCGCGAGCAGCAGCTCGACAAGTTCGGTCGCGCTTATGCCACCGGCCGCCGCAAGGATGCCGTGGCGCGGGTCTGGCTCAAGCCGGGTTCGGGCAAGATCACGGTCAACGGTCGCGACCAGGAAGTCTATTTCGCGCGCCCGACGCTGCGGCTCGTCATCAACCAGCCGTTCGGGATCACCGATCGCGGCGGCCAGTATGACGTCATCGCCACGGTCAAGGGCGGCGGGCTGTCGGGCCAAGCCGGCGCGGTGCTTCACGGTATCGCCCAGGCGCTCACCCGGTTCGAGCCGATCTTGCGTGGCGCGGTCAAGCACGAGGGTTTCCTGACCCGCGACAGCCGCGCCGTCGAACGCAAGAAGTATGGCAAGGCAAAGGCCCGCAAGAGCTTCCAGTTCTCGAAGCGCTAAACGCGTTCACCCCAGAAACGAGGGCGGTCGGGCAATGCCGGGCCGCCCTTTTTCGTTAGCGGTTGACTGCTGCCATGCCCTGGGGCGCGTAGCGGTCTCCCGCCGCCACGCCGGGGGGCAGGATGCGGTCGAGATCGGCCAATTCGTCCTTGCTCAACGTCACCCGCGTCGCGGCGATGTTCTGGTCGAGATATTTGCGACGCTTGGTCCCCGGGATCGGGACGATGTCGTCGCCCTGCGCCAGCACCCACGCCAGCGCCAGCTGCGCGGCCGTGACCCCCTTGCCCGCGGCCATCGCCTCGATCCGATCGACCAGTGCGATATTCCTGGCGAAATTGTCGCCGGTGAAGCGCGGGTGGAAGCGACGGTAATCATTGTCGGGAAAATCCTCGGGCCGCCGAATCTCGCCGGTCAGGAAGCCGCGTACTAGCGGCGAGTAAGCGACATAGCCGATACCAAGCTCGCGCACCGTCGGCAGCACTTCAGCCTCGGCGTCGCGGCTCCATAGCGAATATTCGGTTTGCAGCGCGGTAATCGGATGGGTCGCATGGGCCTTGCGGATTGTCGCCGGGGCCGCTTCGCTCAGGCCGAGGAAGCGGATCTTTCCCTCTTGCTTGAGTCGAGCCATCGCGCCGACGGTGTCCTCGATCGGCGTGTTGGGGTCGACGCGGTGCTGGTAATAAAGGTCGATCGTATCGACGCCGAGCCGTCTCAGACTCGCTTCGCACGCCGAGCGAACATAGTCGGGCGCGCCGTTGACACCAAGGAAGGCGCCGTCGTCCCCGCGAACATTGCCGAACTTGGTCGCCACGAACACCTTGTCGCGGCGATCGGCGATCGCTTTCCCGACCAGCTCCTCGTTCTTGAACGGGCCGTACATGTCGGCGGTGTCGAGGAAGTCGCAGCCCTCGTCGATCGCACGGTGGATGGTGGCGATCGATTCCTTGTCGTCGCCGGCGCCGTAGAATTCGCTCATACCCATGCAGCCGAGACCGATCACGCTGACGCTGGGACCATTCTTGCCAAGCTGGCGGCGGGCAATCGTCATCGTAGCGCTGTCCATGGTCGTGTCTCCTGACGGGTTCGCTGGGACAACGACCCGGCGCCGCAAAATCTCCCGCCTAATCCGCCATCGCCATCGCTGGCTCGCCGGGTACGGGCGGCCTCGCCGGGCGCAGCAGCAGCACCAGCGGCACCGCGGCCAGCGTGACCCACATCATGATCCAGAAATCGTCGAGATAGGCGATGAACGCGGCCTGGCGGTTGATCTCGGCATTGATCAGCGCGACCGCCGTTTCGGCGGGCAGCCCGAGCTGGCTGACGATCTGGGTGCCGATCGCCGGAAGCATCTGGTCGCTGATGTTGCTGGCCATATCGGCGTGGGCGGTTTGCAGGTTGCGGGCGAGCAGCGTGGTCACCAGGCTGATGCCGATCGACCCGCCAATGTTGCGCGACAGGTTGAGCAGGCTGGCCGCGTGGGTCCTCAGGCGCGGCTGAAGGGTAGCGAAGGCGAGCGTCTGGATGGTGACGAACATCAGGCCGAGGCCAAGTCCCTGGATGACGCCCGACCAGATCACCGGGCCGCTGCCCATTTCGATCGCGAAGCCGGTCATCATGTGCAGCGACCAGGCCATCAGGGCCATGCCCAGCGCGACCAAGATCCGCAGGTCGATTTTGCCGATCAGCCGCCCGGCGAGCAGCATCGAGATCAAGGTGCCGATGCCGCGCGGCATGGTGAGCAGCCCGGACTGGAACACCGAATAGCCGTAAAGCCGCTGCAGCAACGGGGGCAGCAGCGACAGGCCGGCGAGCAGCAGAACGCCGGTGACGACCATGAAGAACATGCCCAGAGCGAAGTTGCGGTCGGCGAACATCGGCCGTTCGAACAAGGGGTTGCGCCCGGTGATGGTGTGGGTAACGAACATCCACGCCGCCGACAGGCACAGGGCCAGCTCGAACCAGATTTCGGCGCTGTCGAACCAGTCGAGTTGCTGCCCGCGGTCGAGCATCATCTGCAGGCTGCCGAGCGCGATGCCGAGCAGGGCGAAGCCGAACAGGTCGAATTTCTTGGGCGATTTTGGGCTCTTGGGCATGAACCGCAGAAGCATGACGGTGGCCAGGATGCCGATCGGCAGATTGACCAGAAACACCCAGCGCCAGTCGAAGCTGTCGGTCAGCCAACCACCGAGCACCGGACCCATGATCGGACCGATCATGATGCCGCCGCCGAACAGCGCCATGGCCCGTCCGTGGCGCTCGGGCGGGTTGATGTCGAACAACGTCGCCTGTGACAGCGGCACGAGGAACGCGCCGGTGACGCCCTGGATGATGCGGAAAGTGACCATTTCGGTCAGGCTTTGAGCGATGGCGCACAGGAAGGACGCGATGGTGAATCCGATGACCGCCCACACCAGCAGCCGCTTGCGCCCGATCCGGTCGGCCAGCCAGCCCGAGATCGGAATGGCGATCGCCGCGGCGACGATATAGCTGGTCAGCACCCAGTTGATACTTTCCTGGGTCGCCCCGAGGCTGGCCTGCATGTGGGGCAACGCGACGTTGGCAATGGTCGTATCGAGTACCTGGATGAGCACCGCGAGCATGACCGCGATCGTCACCATCAGCCGTTCGCTAGGCTCGAGGTTCTGGGTGATCAACGGACGGCTATTTCTTGCCGTCGAGGCGGACTTCGACCTTGGCCGAAAGGCCGGCGATCATGGCCCGTGGCGGGGTCTCGTCAAACGCGATTCTAACCGGCACGCGTTGGGTCACCTTGACCCAGTTGCCGTTGGCGTTCTGTGCCGGGAGAACCGAGAATTCGCTGCCCGTGCCGGCCCCGAACGAGGCGACGTGGCCGCGCACCTTGAGGCCGGGATAGGCATCGAATTTGACGATCGCCAGCTGGCCGACAGCCATGCGCGCGAGGTCCCCTTCCTTGAAATTGGCTTCAATCCAGGGATCCTTGTCACGGACGATCGACAGCATCGACACGCCGGTGATCGCGGTCTGTCCGACCAGAAGCCGGTCGGCCTTGGCGATGAGCCCCGAAGCCGGCGCGCGGACCAGGCCATGCTGCAGGTCGAGCCGGACCTTGGCGATCGTCGCGCGCGCCGCCGCCACCGCCGGCTGGCTGCCGTCGCCGGCAATCGCCGCCGACGCATTGGCCGCGCGGGCGCGAGCATCCGCCAGCTGGGTTTCGGCTTT
>JBDSMA010000157.1:0-6196 GCA_039916085.1 Sphingomicrobium sp. | reverse complement strand
TGTTATTCGGTCAGAATGTTGGCCCCGAAGGTCGCGTCGTCGCCATTGAAGCGCATCCAATGATCGCCAAGTTTCTCCGCCGAAACATCGTCGACAACAACCTTATGAATACGACAATTGAAAACGTCGCCGTGACCGGCATTCCCGGATACGTGACATTGTTCGAGGGTTCCAAGGGCAATTTGGGATCGACCAGTCTGCTGAGCAGCCGCTGCACCGGAAAGCCCCTTCAGGTGAAAGCCTCGACCCTGATGAACCTTCTCGCGGATGTGGACTTGAACAAAGTGTCCGTCATCAAAATCGACATCGAGGGGGCGGAAGGATCTGTCGTAGAAGAAATCCTTCAGAACCTTGATTGCTTTCCTCAACGCCTGACGCTGGCAATCGAAGCCAATCTTACCGAAAATGGAGAATGGCACGACTTCTTTGGACGGTTCCTGGAGGCGGGATTCAAGGCCGCCCGGCTCGACAGGGATTATGATTGGGACAACGTCAGCGCATTTCAAAGCGCCAACCTGTCTCCGATCGACCACCTTGAGGAATCAGTCACGGACGTGTTGTTCTACCGAGGCGATGAGCGAATTCAGCGCTTGCTGAGACGCCGGCGCGACGCTCTCCCGCGACGTCTTGAGGCAGCGAAGAGACAGCGATCGAATTTGGAGGCACAAGCTACACAGTAAGAAGCGGCAAATGCTTGATTTGCTCCCACGCTTCGGTTCGGCGGGGTTGATAGGCTTCTGTGGCGGAGAGGCGTTGATCGGTCGGCCGCAGGAGATCCTGCCTCACGAAAAAGGCGTTTACCCCCGTGGTCTGGGCAATCAGAGCGTAGCCATGACGCTCGGCCAAACTTGTCAGCGCGCTAAGCGAAGCCCCATAATATGCCCATGCCGGATAGTTTCGACGATCGAACGCGGCATCGTAGGGCACGGTCACCGACCGAAGCCCGAAGACGGAATTATATTCAGAAATGACGATCGCGGGCCTGAGGTCGATTAGCTTTTTGAGAAACCAATAATCATTGCCGTCCACATCGATTGACAGAATGCCAATCGGTCGAGTTTCGGCATAATCGCGAACGAATTGCAACGTTTCGAGGGTCAGCCAAAGCTGCTTGGCGACAACTCGCTGGGGAAGGATCGTCGTCGCGATCGTGACATTGTAGGCGTCGCCGTCGACCAACAGGCCGTCCCATTCGTACGCAAGGGGCGCGCAGTTAAACTCCCATCCACTAAAACCGAACTCGATGAAGCACTTGGGCACATCATAGCGCTTAAGCAGGCCAGCGAGCACCTCCGCCTCGTCATTCTGCGAGTGCGGGCGCGTAAATTTGCCCTTCAGGAATATCAAGGGCTTAGCTAGTGGCGTTTGCTTGATGAATGCCTTGGCTGCGTTGAACATTCCGCAGCTTAGCCGGGCCGATGCGAATTGAAACCCATGCCAATCAGGCGGGCGAGGTGCTTGTCCATGTCGCGGTGGAAGGTCGTGGTGCGGACGATGTCGACGCCGAATTTCCGGTTGACGAAGCGGCGGATCGATTTGAGCATAAGGTGCCTGCGATAAGAAGAGCGAGTTGCCCGGCGCTAGCAGCCGACGGCCGCGCTGTCATGGGATAGTCAGGCCGAACGGCGGACGCGCTTGCCCAGACCCGCCGCGGCGAGAAACTGGCGGGCGATAGTGGCCGGTTCGAAACGCGCTGCGCCGAGGCGCTGGACGGCCGGATCGCGCCGATGTTCCAGCTCCGCCGCAATGCCCCGCGCCAGCGCCGCCGGATCGCCGAGGGGAACGATCGTGCCGTACGTCCCCTCGCCCAAAATCTCGTGCACGCCAAGCCCGCAATCGGTGCTGACCACCCCGAGCCCGACATGCAACGCTTCGACGATTACGGTCGGCAGTCCCTCGCGGTCGGACGTCAGGGCAAGCAGGTCGCACTTCGCGAGCATCGCATAGGGCTCTGCCTGATACCCCGCGAACCGGACGCGGCCGGCAAGCCCAGACCGGGTGCTGCGCTCCTCCAGCCCGGCGCGCTGCCGTCCGTCGCCGATAAAGACGAGGTCTGCGTCCGCCACCGGGGCGAGGAGCGCGAAACCATCCAGCATCAGCCCGGGGTTCTTGGGATCGTCGAGCCGGCCGACCCAGGCGATGGTCGGGCGGCCGCCCAGCTCACGCGCTATCGACAGCGACGGGCCGGGAATGGGGTTGTGAATCACCGTCAGCCGCGTGCCCAGGCCGATGGTGCAGCCGGCAACGTCGGCGCTTACCCCTTGCGACACACAGATCACCTTGTCGGCGAGGCGGTAAGCCAGGCTGGCCGAGGGCGCGTAAAGCCATGTGGGGCTGTTGCGGCTCAACGTCGGGGGCGAATGCTCCCACACCAGAAGCCGCAGCTTCGGCGCGAACAGCCGGGCGAAGGCCGCGCACAGGTTAAGCTTCCAGTAGCTCGAGATCAGCAGGTCGGTCGGTTGAGCGAAGAGATAGGAAATCAACCGCTGCGGCAATTTGTAGGTGCGGTTGCAGCGCAGGTCGACGACCTCGAACGATCCGCGCGCCGCCTCCAGATATTCGCCCTCATGGCTCATGAGGAGTATCGTGACCTGGCAACCCAACGCTTTCAGCGCGTGCGCAAGGTTGAGCGCCACCCGTTCCCCGCCGCCGAACTTGAGGCTGGGCAGCAGGAGGGCAATTCGCGCGCCGCGCCCGGCGTCAGCCGACGACAAGTTTCTTGATCCGCTCGCGCGCCCGCATGACATAATGCCGCCACCAGAAACCCAGCGCCTCGACCCGATCGCCGGGCGATCGCGGACGGCGGACAAGTTCGACCGCATCGACCGCGATCACATTGCCCCGATACGGCCCGCGAAGCTGGGCGGCGAAGCGGGCAAAGTCATCGTCGGCCATGCTGTTGGGGTGGAGGCACACCGTCCACAGCCCCGAACGCTTTGGCGTCAGCGACCATAATTGCTGGGGCAGCCAGTAAAACCCATCGGCGAAAAATTGATTGCGAGCGATGCCGTCGCTGACCATGCGGATCGGCGTTTCGCGCTCCACGGCCTCAAGCGTGACCCGGTCGAACGAATGGGCCGGCGCGACCCACATTGTCGGGGTCAGGCCATGGTCGCGCAGCGCGGCCCAGCCGCTACGAATTTTGTCCGCTTGATCGTCGAGGCTGAATCCGGCGAATTCGGAGCGCGGGTGGAACGGCAGATATTGCTTGCCATGAAACGGCGGCAGAATGTGGCGGAAGCCGTGCAACCCGATGGTCCAGCCCTTGGCCTGCCAGGCGCGGGCGCGGTCCCAGAAATCGGGGTCGGAGTCGCCAAATTCTAGGTCGGAGTCCTGATTGTCCGGAACGACGGCGACGATTGGCTTGATCCCGAGCTCGTCGAACAACGCCTCGAACCGCGCCCATCTGGCGCTATCGATTGTCGGACAGGCATCGTCCATGCGCATGATGTAGCGGGCAGTCATCGCCCGACCTCATAGAGGATGAAGCGGCGATGCGCTTCGCCAAACGCGTCGGTCCTGACCACCGCTGCCTGGCCGTCGAGGAAAGCGAAGTCGTGGTAGAATTGATAGGATAAGGGACTCGATCGATCGATCGCATCGAGAAGGATATAGCGGCACCGCGGCAACAGCGGGGAGAGCCATCGCTCGATCTGCTCGGGCGGGAAATCATGGATCCAGTTGACCGCGATCAGCACATCGATCGCTGGCTGCGACACGCTTTCGAAGCCGCCCTCGATGAACGTCACCGACCGGCCGCGCAACAATCGCGCCGCGCGGATCACGGCGCCGTCGACGTCGTAGCCGAAGCGTTCTTTGGCGGTAACGCGCGACAGGATAGCGCCAAGACCGCAACCGACCTCCACCACACAGCGAGGGTGCAAGCTTGAGACCAGCGCCGCCAAGCCCAGGCGATAGGGCCGCGCCGACGTCGGTGACTGCGAGTGCCACGGCGCAAAACCGTACCAGCGCCGAAGCGCACCCAAGGCGACACGGTCCACCGCAATGCGCACAACCCGCCGGACGCCCAACTGACGATAATGATGAACGCGCGACGCGAATTTCCGTCTAAGCATCTCGAGTGTCTAAAGCCTGCTGGACAGGCTTACGAGATAGCCGTCAAAATGCATGATCTCCCGATCGCGTGCCGCAATCGCCTTGATGAAGTTACTGGTCACCCGACGGCCCGGGAGCATCCAGTCATGGAGCTCGATCAGCAGCACCGGGAATTGATCGATCCAGTCGACGTTGTCGGCGAACAGGTCTTCCTCGAAACCCTCGATATCTATCTTGATCAGGAACGGTACGCCTGGCGTCGATGCGAGGATCGACGGGACGGTAATCAGCCGCACGTCCCCATCGTTGGTCTTTTCGACCTGAAAGCCGCAATTGCGCCCGGTATCGTTGAGTTTTCCCGCTCCGTCCCTGCTCGAAATGGCGGCTTCCAGAAGCTCGGACTGTGCCGGCAGGTTTTGCCTGGCGAGGCGGCAATTGCCTTCGTCCGGCTCGACCGAAACAATCTTCGCGCGCGGGTAAGTCAAAGCGAAATAGGCCGACACCAGCCCAATGTTTGATCCCAGATCGACGATCAACGGCTCGACGCCGCCTTCAAGCATATGCTGGTAGTGGCGCTCTATCTGGGGGAGGCGCGCCGTTGGCGTCAGGTCGAACTCTTCGTTCAGGAAAATATGCTCGATCTGAATCCAGTCATCGGCGTCGCGGATTTGGAACGTCAGCCATGAGCGCGTGCGCCGGTCATAGAGGCGCTGGGTTTTCATGAACGGAGGCGTGACGGCGATGAATCGCCGGAGGCCCAGGATTCCGCGCAGGGAATAACTCATCCACAACAGGAGTATCTTGAGCGGACTCATGCGTAACTCTTTCAAGATGCCCGGTCGGAATGTTTGCCGAGCGCCGCGATCCACCCGCTCCCCACCCCGCGTTTACCGCGTTTCCGGTAAACGGCAAACCACGATTAAAGGTGTGGATCACCACTCTGAAACGGGTGGATTTGCCAGTGAAGTTCTGGCTACTTGCCTTAATACCGGCCTCCGTCCATCGGACTCACGTGAAAATCAGGAGCAAAGTGAATGCCCGCCACGGACATGTATCTCAGCGGCGAGTATCTTGAAAAGAACCAAGAGTGGCATGTCGGCGATGCGCCTTTCAAGGCTGCACAGGTTCGAGCGATCCTCGAAAGAAACGGGCTTAACCCACGGTCCTTTGCCGAAGTTGGCTGCGGGGCCGGCGCAATTTTGACCGAGCTCGCGAAGCTCTATCCCGATGTGCCATTCGTTGGATATGACATATCTCCCCAAGCGCATAAGCTGAGCAAGGAGCGCGAAACAGGACAGGTCAAGTTCTACCTCGGCGACTTCCTGACTACCGATCAGTCATACGAATGCCTGCTATGCATGGATGTCTTTGAGCACATTCCAGATTACATGGGCTTTTTGGCAAAACTGCGTGACCGCGGACAAGTGACAATCTTTCATATTCCGCTTGAAGTGAACCTGGTCTCGATCTTGAGACGGAACATGATCGAGTCTCGCAAGACTGTCGGTCACCTCCACTATTTCAACCGCGACACTGCACTCGCGACGCTGCGTGATTGTGGCTATGAGATTGTCGACGATTTCTACACCGAATCTTTCCGTCGACTGCCCCGGCCATCACTCAAGAACAAGTTTACGGGGCTGGTTTACAAGACAGTCTTCGCACGCTCGAAGGATCTGGCGGTGAAACTGTTCGGGGACTGTTCGTTGATCGTGCTCGCCCGTCCTGCCGGCCCTAGGCCAAGTTGACATAAGGCGCGAAGCGACGGGACTTTGACCTTGCCGCTGTTGCCGCCTTCTGCCCTAAGGCGCGGCTATGTGCGGACTGGCGGGAATTTTGGGAGACGGCAGCCGGTCGGCGGCGCTGTTGCACGCGATGGCGGCATCTTTGGTCCATCGCGGGCCCGACGACGACGGCATCTGGCAGGATGCCGAGGCGCCGGTCGGGTTCGCCTTCCGCCGGCTGTCGATCGTCGATCTGTCGCCCGCGGGGCATCAGCCGATGCACTCGGCCGACCGGCGGCTGACAATCGTGTTCAACGGCGAAATCTACAATCACCAGGCGCTGCGGCGCGAACTTGACGCGCTGGGCCCGGTCGCCTGGCGCGGCCATAGCGATACCGAGACGCTGCTGGAGGCGA
>JBDSMA010000156.1:0-3027 GCA_039916085.1 Sphingomicrobium sp. | reverse complement strand
TATCTCGACAAACCGCTCGACAAGGGCGGCCTCGCCTTCAGTCGGCCCGTCGCTTCGGCGGTGCTGCTGGTGGTCATCGTCGCCTTGATCCTGCTTCTGCCGCAGCGGGCAGGGCGCCATCCAGGCTCGGCCGAAGCGGTTGCCTGATCTCGGGCGCGCGGCGCGTTGTGCGCTCGGGCGAAGGGATGCGATGGCCGCCAGGCTGATCTGAGTATCCGCCTATAGTCAGGAGGGATAGCGTCCCTTGCCGCAGCGCAGCACGTCCGTGTAAGTGCAAACGATGACTTCGACCAACGACATCCGCCGCGGCTTTCTCGATTATTTCGAAGGGCAGGGGCATGCCCGCGTGCCATCCGCCCCGCTGGTGCCGCACAATGACCCGACCTTGATGTTCGTCAACGCCGGCATGGTGCCGTTCAAGAACGTCTTTACCGGGCTCGAAACCCGCCCCTATTCGACCGTGACCAGCAGCCAGAAATGCGTCCGCGCCGGAGGCAAGCACAATGACCTCGACAATGTCGGCTACACCGCGCGCCACCACACTTTCTTCGAGATGCTCGGCAATTTCAGTTTTGGCGATTATTTCAAGGAAGCGGCGATCGGCCACGCTTGGACCCTGCTGACCAAGGAATGGGGCCTTGCGCCCGACAAGCTCACCGTCACCGTTTATCATACCGACGACCAGGCCCATGACCTGTGGAAGAAGATCGCCGGCCTTCCCGAATCCCGCCTCATCCGCATCGCCACCAAAGATAATTTCTGGGCGATGGGGCCCGACGGGCCGTCCGGGCCCTGCTCGGAAATCTTCTACGATCATGGCGACCATATCCCCGGCGGCCCGCCCGGATCGCCCAACGAGGATGGCGACCGCTTTGTCGAGATCTGGAACCTCGTCTTCATGCAGTTCCTCCAGGAACATGACGAGGTCGTCAGCGACCTGCCGAAACCGTCGATCGACACCGGCATGGGGCTGGAGCGGATCGCCGCGGTGCTGCAGGGCGTCCACGACAATTACGACACCGACACGTTTAAGGCGCTGATCGCCGAGAGCGAGGCACTGACAAAAACCCGTGCCGAGGGCGATGCCCAGGCCAGCCACCGGGTGATTGCCGATCATCTGCGCGCATCGGGCTTCCTCGTCGCCGATGGCGTACTGCCCGCCAATGAGGGCCGCGGCTATGTCCTGCGGCGGATCATGCGCCGCGCGATGCGTCACGCCCATCTGCTCGGCGCGAAGGATCCGCTGATGCACCGGCTGGTCCCTGCCTTGGTCGCCGAGATGGGCGGCGCCTACCCCGAACTGGTCCGCGCCCAGCCGCTGATCGAGGCGACGTTGGCGCAGGAAGAAGCCCAGTTCCGTCGCACGCTCTCGAACGGCCTTCGCCTGCTCGACGAGGAAACCGGCGGGATGGGGCAAGGCGGGACGCTGCCCGGCGCGACCGCGTTCAAGCTCTACGATACGTTCGGCTTCCCCTACGATTTGACCGAGGACGCGCTGAGAATCCGCGGCATGACCGTCGACCGAGCCGGTTTTGACGCCGCAATGGCCGCGCAGAAGGCCGCCGCGCGCGCTGCGTGGAAGGGTTCGGGCGACAAGGCTTCGGACGAGCTGTGGTACGACCTCGTCGAGGAAGTCGGCGCGACCGAGTTCACCGGTTACTCGGGCCACGAAGGGGAGGGCGCGGTCCTCGCTCTGATCAAGGACGGGCAGCGCGTCGAGCGCGCCGGTGTCGGGGACAGGGTGAAGGTCGTGCTCAACCAGACGCCTTTCTACGGGGAAAGCGGCGGGCAAGTTGGCGACGCGGGGAAACTGACTTCGCCCAAAGGGTTCGAAGGCGATGTTACGGACACGTCTAAACTACTGGGCAAGCTCCACGCGCTCGATCTTGTCATAGCCGCCGGATTCCTCGAACTCGGCGACACGGTTCACCAAACGGTCGATGTCGATCGCCGCAATGCCATTCGCGCCAACCACAGCGCGACCCATCTGCTCCACGCCGCGATGCGCCATCGCTTCGGCGGCCATGTCACCCAGAAGGGCAGCCTCGTTGCCCCCGATCGGCTGCGTTTCGATTTCTCTCACCCCACCGCTCTCGGCGCCGACGACGTCGCCGCGATCGAGGCCGAGGTGAATGCCCATATCCGCTCCAACATCGCCGTTTCGACCCGCCTGATGACCCCCGACGACGCCATTGCCGCGGGAGCGATGGCTCTGTTCGGCGAGAAATATGGCGACGAAGTGCGCGTGCTGAGCATGGGCGATGCCGATTATTCAGTCGAACTGTGCGGCGGCACCCACGTCAACGCATTGGGCGACATCGCTTTGTTAAAAATTATTTCGGAAAGCGCGGTGTCGTCCGGCGTCCGCCGTATCGAGGCCCTCACCGGCGAGGCGGCGCGGCTGTGGCTGGTCGAGCGTGATGCCCGGCTGCGCGAGGTCGCGTCGAGCCTCAAGACCTCGCCCGAGGACGTCCCAGCGCGCGTCGCCACCCTGGTCGAATCCGCCAAGCGGCTCGAACGCGAGCTGGCCGAGGCGAAGAAAGCACTGGCGATGGGCGGTGGTGGCGCAGCGAAAGAGTCATCTGGAATCGAAGAGCCGGGCAAGGTCTGGGCGCATTCATTTTCCTCAAAAGTCGTACAGGGCCTTGATCCCAAAGAGCTTCGTTCTGCGGTTGACGGAATGAAGAGGGAGATGGGTTCCGGCGTCGCCGCGCTGATCGCGATCAACGACGGCCGCGCCAGCGTCGCGGTCGGCGTCACAGACGATCTCGTCGCCAGCATCTCGGCGGTCGATCTGGTCAAGGCCGCGGTCGCCGCGCTCAGTGGGCAGGGCGGTGGCGGCCGGCCCGACATGGCCCAGGGCGGGGGTCCGGACGGCGCTAAGGCGCAACAAGCGCTGCAGGCGGTGAGGGACGCGCTTCGATCGGTCGCGGCCTAACACCATGACTTTCCGCGCCACCGTTCTCACCCTTTACCCCGAGATGTTTCCCGGACCGCTCGGGGTCAGCCTCGCCGGGCGCGGGCTTG
>JBDSMA010000155.1:0-6980 GCA_039916085.1 Sphingomicrobium sp. | reverse complement strand
TTCTGGTTGCCGATACTGACGAGCACCAGCACCGCGACCAGTCCGGCAAGGAGGGCGGCGAGCGGGCCGATCAGCGAAAAGCCGTTCGAGGCGACGGGCGGCAGGGGCGCCGGGACTGCATCAACCACCGGAAGGACGCAGCCTTGAACCGGGCCCGCCTGCGTGGCGGTGCCACTGGCGGTGGTCGTGCCGGTGGTGGTCGTCGCGGCGGCGGTCGCGGCATTGGCGCCGGCGATTCCGCACAGCGCGGCGCGCGAGCTGTCGGAGGCGAGGAAGCTCAATGCGACGAGCGGGCTGACGGCCTGCGGCGCGGACGCATACGGAGTCGCGGCGGCGGCAAATGTCGGGGCGGCCAACAGAGACATGGCAACCGCTGCGCTAACCCAGCGCGTGGACAATCTCGACACTGTCATTGCAATACTCCTACGCTCGAACCCTGCCGCCTACATCAAAGCGAGCGCTATGTTAAGACGGCGAATGGATAATTATCCAATCCGATCGAACGCTTGGCTGGAGAAAGAGTTTCGTTGCGACCTGTTACGATTTGATGAAATCGGGCGGCACGGCCGGTCGCGCCTCGCAATGGCCGGGGATTCAAGGAGCTGAGGTGGTCGAGGGAGATGCACAACCGGTGGCGGAAGCACCGCTGATCATGTTCGCCGCGAACAGCTGCTGGAACATCGTCAATTTCCGTCGGCCCTTGCTCAAAGCCCTATCCGCGGCTGGATACCGCTTGCTCGTCGTCGCGCCCGCCGATGACCATTCGCCGCAGCTGGCGGCGCTCGGCGCGGCGTTTGTACCAATTGATTTCAGGAGCTCGGGCCTGTCGCCGCTGGCCGATGCGCGGTTGACGGCGGTATATGCTCGCTTGCTGCGCGCCCACCGCCCCGCGGCGCTGCTCGGCTTCACCATCAAGCCAAATGTCTACGCCTCGCTCGCCGCGCGCGGGACCGGAATCGCGGTGATCAATAATATCAGCGGGTTGGGCACCGCCTTTCTTCGTCCGGGTCTGCTCCAGCGGCTGGTCACATTGCTCTACCGCGCGGCGCTTGGCCGGTCAGCGACGGTGTTTTTTCAGAACCCCGACGATCAAGCGCTGTTCGTAGATCGCAAGCTGGTTCGCATGGCCCAGGCGCGGTTGCTGCCCGGCTCGGGGATCGATCTTGCTCATTATGCTCCGCGGTCTCGGCCGGAAGGGGAAGAGGTACGTTTCCTGCTCGTCGCGCGGCTGCTGTGGGACAAGGGCGTTCGCGAATATGTCGAAGCCGCGCGGCAACTCCGCCGCGTCCATCCCGCTGCCCGCTTCGCCTTGCTCGGGCCGCTTGGTGCGGACAACCGCAGCGCGGTGCCGGCGGCCGCCGTCGAAGGCTGGGTGGCCGAAGGCGTGGTCGAGTATCTCGGCGAGGTCGACGATGTCCGCGCCTCGATCGCCGCCGCCGACTGTATCGTCCTTCCATCCTACCGAGAAGGCCTGCCGCGCAGCCTGATTGAGGGAGCGGCGATGGCCCGGCCGGCAATCGCCAGCGACGTGCCGGGCTGCCGGCAGGCGATCGACGACGGTGTGACGGGCTTCCTGTGCGCCCCGCGATCCGCCGATTCGCTAGCCGAGGCGATGGCGCGGATGATCGCGCTGCCACCGGCCGGACGTAAAAAAATGGGCGCGGCGGCGAGAAAAATGGCCGCGCGCGCGTTTGACGAGAAATTGGTGGTGCGGGCCTACCTCGACGCGCTTGCCGACGAAGGAGTGGCCGCCCCGCCCGCTCGTGGAGTAGACTGACCCGATGTTGTCCCGATTGTTCTTCCCCGGCCGCCGACGCGCCTTGCCCTCAATCCCGGTGGGTTACCGCGTCTATGCGGTCGGCGATATCCACGGCCGGGACGACTTGCTGGAAGAAATTCTTGGCAAGATCGAGGCCGATCACCGGTCGCGAACGGCGGCCGACGCGGTGATCGTCTTCCTTGGCGACCTGATCGATCGCGGACCGCAGTCGGCCGCGGTCGTCGAGCGGCTGATCCATTATGCCCCCGAGTGGGCCAAGGTCGTGCTGCTCGCCGGCAATCATGAGGAAGTGCTGCTGCGCCTGCTCGACGGCGACGAGCGAGTGATCGCGGATTGGTTGCGCTTCGGCGGCGCCGAATGCTGCGCCAGCTACGGACTCGACCCGGCCGAAATCCGCCGGCTGGGGACTCGTCGAGCCGGCGAAGAGATCCGCGCCGCGATCCCCACGGCGCATGCCGCTTTCCTACGCAGCTTCAGCGATACGCTGAGCATTGGCGGCTACCTCTTTGTTCATGCCGGAATTCGCCCCGGCCTGCCCCTCGCGAGCCAGGCCCAGTCGGACCTGCGCTGGATCCGCCAGCCCTTCCTGACGGACGCGAGCGACCATGGGTTCATCGTCGTCCACGGGCATACCATCAGCGACGGCATCGATCAGGCGACCAATCGCATCGGCATTGATACCGGTGCTTACCGTTCGGGTGTGCTGACAGCGTTTTGCGCCGAAGACGCCCAGCGCTGGTTTATTCAGACCGGTAATGAAATGCTGGCTTCAGGGAAATTAACGCAAGTTGTGGCCAGCGAGGCCGGAGCTTGCTAATTGGCCGCGCCAATGGCGCAGTCTGGCAAAGAGGAGCGTTGAGTGAGTAATCCGATGCCGAAGAGTTTGGTACGTCCGCCCCTGATCATCGTTCCGCTGGCGTTGCTGCTATGGGGTTGCGCCGACAGCCGCGGCGGCCCGATCGCCTATAATGTCGGAACCTTCGGCGCGCCCGACGCGCCCGCCGTCCTGACTCTCGAGCAAGGATACAAGATCGCCCCGATGGACACGCTGACGGTCAAGGTGTTCAAGATGCCTGACTTGTCCGGCGATTATGAGGTCGATCTGACCGGGCAGATTTCGATGCCGCTGATCGGCGAAGTCAGCGCGGTCGACCTGACCACCGCCGATCTCGACAAGCGGTTGACCGCCAAACTTGGTGAGAAGTACCTCGAGAATCCGGACGTGAGCGTCGGGGTTAAGTCATCGACCCGTCACAGCGTGACGATCGACGGGTCGGTCAAGTCGCCGGGTTCGTTCGCCATTGCCGGCTCGACCACGCTGATGCAGGCGGTCGCCCAGGCCGGCGGCACCGCGGAGGACGCCAATATCCACCGCGTCGCTATTTTCCGCCAGATTGGCGGCAAGCGCCAGGCGGCGGCATTCGACCTTGCCACCATCCGCCGCGGCCAGGCCGAGGATCCGCAGGTCTTTGCCGGCGACATCGTTATCGTCGATGGATCGGCCATCAAGGCGTTGCAGAAGAAAGTACTCAGCAGCCTGTCGATCCTGTCCGTGTTCAAGCCGTTCTAAGCGGTGCGCGCGCAACCCATCTTGCCTGAGCGGAATCTATTTTGAACACTGAAGTCGCCCCCCTTGGTCCCGACCGCCGCGGCGGCGCCTTTCCGTTGGCGCCGTATCGCGTGCCGGACGGGGAAGCCGGGCTGGTAGCCGGCGAATCGCAGTTCGACATCTCGACCATCGCTCGCGTGCTCTATGAATGGCGCTGGCTGATCCTTGGTGCGATCGGCATCGGCGCCGCTATCGGCCTGGCCGCGACGCTGCTGACGAAACCGATGTACCGGGCCTGGGTGACGCTCGAGGCCAATCCGCCCACGGTCGAAATTCTCGATGAAAAGAAGCGCGAAGTCCAGACCGAGGGGGCATTCGACTTCATTGCTACCCAGATCGGCCTGTTGTCGAGCCGCAGCCTCGCCGAACGCGTTGCGCAGGATCTCAACCTGGCGTCCGACCCCAATTACGTCGCGCCCGGCGGTGACCCCGCCAGCCGGCTGTCCGCCGCCACTGGCAAGGTCGCGGGCGGGCTGACCGTCATCACCCCCGAACAGGGCCAGCTGATCCGGTACAGCTATGTCGACCCGTCGCCGCAGATGGCGGCGAAGGTCGCCAATGGGATCGCCGAAAGCTTCATCAGTTCGGGGCTCCAACGCAAACTCGAGGCGTCGGCCTATGCCCGCGACTTCCTGCAGAAGCAGATCGCCAAAACTCGTGCCTCGCTCGAAACGTCGGAGCGCGCGCTGGTCGCCTATGCGCAGGCGCAGGGCATCATCAACACCGCGACTGGCGAAAAGGATAGCGGCGGCGACGTCTCGTCCTTGCAGGGGGCCTCGCTTGTCGCTCTGAACAGCGCGTTAGCGGAGGCGACGGCCAAGCGCATTCAGGCGCAGGGAGCTTATCAGCAAGCTCAAATGCTTGCCGGTTCATCCGAGGTCACGGCGAGCACTTCGGGGCTTCGCCAAACCAAAGCGGCACTCGAAGCGCAATATCAGGAAAAGCGCACCCTGATGAAGCCCGACCATCCGGACATGATCAGTTTGAAAGCGCAGATCGACGAACTTGACCGGCAGATCGCCCGGGAACGCGCCCAGGTCGCCAGCGGCCAGGTCAATTCGCTCCTAGCCGCTTATCGCGCGGCGGCTGCCTCCGAGAATAATTTGCGCGGCCAGGTCGGCGGGCTCAAGGGCTCGGTGCTCAACCTGCGCGGCCGCAGCATCCAGTACAACATCCTGCAGCGCGACGTGGATACCAACCGCGGCCTCTATGATGCTTTGCTTCAGCGCTACAAGGAAATCGGCGTCGGCGGCGGAGTCGGCAATTCGCCGGTAATGATCGTCGATCGGGCCGAAACACCGGGTGCGCCGTACAAGCCGAACCTGTCGTTCAATCTGTTCGCCGGCCTGCTCGTCGGACTGCTTGCGGGTATCGGCACCGCTTTTGCCCTCGAATTTCTCAACGACACCATCAAGACGCGTGAGGACGTCAGATCGAAACTCGCGCTCGCCTGCCTCGGCGTGGTGCCCAAATCGACCGGCAAGGGCCGTCTTATCGACGAATTCGAGGATCCCTCGTCGCCGGTGTCCGAGGCTTATTCTGCCATCCTCGCCGCGCTCCGCTTCAGCGCTGAAAATGGCGCCCCCAAAGTGGTGCTGGTGACCAGTGCCAACCCGAGCGAGGGCAAGTCGTCGACCTCGCTTGCGCTGGCCCAAGGCTATGCCCGGCGGGGCGAAAAGGTCATCCTGATCGACGCCGACTTGCGTCGTCCGGCGTTCAAGGGATTGTCGAACAATCACGGCGTGACCAATTTGCTGACCAGCAGCGAATCGATCGGCGACCATGTCATTCGCACGCAACACGAAAACCTCTGGCTGCTGACTTCCGGCCCGATTGCGCCCAACCCGGCCGACTTGTTATCATCCAGCCGCTTCGCCGATATTCTGAAGGAAGCGAGCGAGCATTTCGACCGCGTGGTTATCGACGGGCCGCCGACCCTCGGCCTGGCCGACGCGTCATTCCTCGCCGCCTTTGCCGGACATACGCTGCTGGTGGTCGAAGCCGGCAAGACCCGAACCGCCGCGGCGCGGACCGCGGTCGAGCGGATCCACTCCTCGGGGTCGCATATCGTCGGGGTCGCGCTGACCAAGTCGAGCGAGGATGCGAGCCGCTACGGCTACCGTTACTATCGCTACGGGGCGGTCGAAGGAAAGCGCAAGGAAATGATCATGCTGTCACAGCAGCCGGAAAGCTGACCAGGGAGCAGGCTGACGTGACGGGGGCGCGCAGGATCATGGTGCTCGGCACGGCCGCCCTCCTGGGGGTCGAGGCACTGCGGGTGGCGGCGGTTGCCGCGCCTCCCGAACAGCGGTGGGTCGACCCGGCGCGGCTGTGGCCGTCCTACCCTGCCGTGGAGATCGAGCGGGCAATGCAGCTGATCGGCCAGTCGGCACGACGCGGACAGGGCGTTCCGGCCGACGCCCGCGTCCAGCTCGCCAGGGCGGCAGGCAGCGACCCATTGGCGCCCGAACCGTTCCTCGTCGACGGCGCCCGCGCACAGATGGCCGGGCGAACCGCCGCCGCCGCCGCTTTGTTCGAAGCCGCCAAGGCGCGCGACCCGCGCAGCGGGGCAGCTCGTTATTTCCTCGCCGGCCGTTATCTCGACGCCGGGCGGACGGCCGAGGCACTGGCCGAAATGTCGGTAATGGGGCGGCTCGTGCCGGGCGTCGAAGAACAGTTTGTACCCAGTCTGGTCACGTTCGCCCGGCAACCCGGGGCGACGCCCGTGCTTCGTCACTTCCTCGCCCGCTCGCCAACCTATCGGTCGACGGTTCTCGCCACCCTCGCCCAGGACGCGGCTAACGCCGACCTCATCCTCGCGCTGGCCGGAAGCCGCGCGCCGGGCACCCCGCCTGAAGCGTGGGAGAGCGCAATCGTCAACAAGCTCCTTGAAGGCGGGCAGCCGGGCCGTGCCCAGACGGTGTGGCGCCGTCTGGCCGGGGTTGCGCCGTACGACGGCGTGTTCAATCCCCGCTTCGTGCCGCAATCCGCGCCGGCACCATTCAACTGGAGCTACGACGCAAGCGGCGCCGGGCTGGTCACGCCGGGCGCGAACGGAGGGCTTGAGCTGATTTATTATGGGCGGCAAGACGTTGTCCTGGCGGAGGAGATGCTGCTGCTCGCGCCCGGCGTCTATCGACTGGTGGCCGACATCGGCGGGACCGCGAAGGGTAGTGCACTTGGCTGGCGGATTGTTTGCGCGGCATCGAAAACGGTGCTTGTTCAGGCGCCGCTGGCGGCGAACGGCGCCGCTTTCCGGGTCCCTGCCGGCGGATGCCCGGCGCAGAGTTTGCGCCTCGCTGGATCGGCGGTCGAGGCGGAACGGTCGGCCAGCGTGACGATCGGTTCGGTGCGGGTCCTACGCGAGGCCGCCCAATGACCCAGCGCCTGCTCCGCTTCGGCCTGCCGTTTTATGTCCTGCTGTGCCTCGTTGCGGGGGGCAGCACTCAGGGCGTGTGGGCCAATTTCATGCTCCAGTTGCTGGCTATCGCGATGCTTGCCGTGCTGGCGCTTGGCGGCGACCGCGGCGGGCAGCCGGGAGCGTTAGGCGGCCTGCCGCGCATCGGCCTTGCCTTCCTCGCCCTTGTCCTG
>JBDSMA010000154.1:0-2327 GCA_039916085.1 Sphingomicrobium sp. | reverse complement strand
ACCTCGAAGGGCATGGCCGGGGTGCCGCGCGCCAGCCTGGTCGTGATCGCCGCAACGCTGTCGATGTTCCACATCCCGGAGGCGGGGCTGCTGCTGATCCTGGCGGTCGATCATTTCCTCGACATGGGGCGCAGCGCGACCAATGTCGTCGGCAATGCCGTGGCCAGCGTCGTCGTCGCCAAGTGGGAAGGCACGTTCGACCCGCCGCTGCCAGCCGATATCGAGCCGCGCCACGCGCCGAGCCATGTTCCGCCCTTGCCGCCGGGGAGCGAACCGCGCGCCTGAGTAGGCGGGCGCGGTTGCGCGGCGCGGCGGTTTAGGCCAGCGCGCGCTGATGTTCGACGAGACCCACGCCGCGCGCTCGGCGCGTCCCCTGCCCGGTCGGCGCGAAACCGTCGCCCTGCTCGCCGGGCTGATGGCCTTGAACGCCTTCGCCATCGACGCGATGATCCCGGCGTTGCCGGCAATCGGCGCCGCCTTGGGTGTGGCGCACGAAAACGACCGCCAGCTGGTGGTCGTCGCCTACATGCTCGGCTTCGGTGCTTCGCAATTGCTGTGGGGCCCGCTTGCCGACCGCTTCGGACGCAAGCCGGTGCTCGCCGTCGGAGTCGGACTCTATGCCTTGTTCGCCCTGGCCTGTTCGTGGGCGCCGAGCTTCGAACTGCTGATCGCCGCGCGAGTGGCGATGGGCGCTTCGGCCGCGGTCAGCCGGGTGCTGGTCACGGCGATGGTCCGCGACCTGTTCGAGGGCGACGCCATGGCGCGGACGATGAGCCTCATCTTCATGGTGTTCATGGTCGTGCCGGTTGTCGCGCCAAGTGTCGGCCAGGCAATCCTGCTGGTTGGCCGTTGGCAGACAATCTTCGATGTGCTCGCCGTCTATGCCGCGGCGATGCTGTTCTGGGGGATGTGGCGGCTGCCTGAGACCCTCCACCCCGAATATCGACGCAGGCTTGACTTCAGTTCGATCCGCGACGCCGTGCGGGAGACGCTCCGAGACCGGCTGTCGCTCGGCTACACGCTCGCCGCGACGATGATTTTCGGCGGGCTGACCGCCTACATCGCGTCGATCCAACAGATCGTATTCGACGTGTTCGGCGAACCGCAAGCGATCGGGCTGGTGTTCGGCGCGGTCGCAGCGCCGATGGCACTTGCCGCGTGGACCAATTCGCGAATCGTCGGGCGGTTCGGGCTGCGCCGTGTCGGCCATGTCGGGGTGATCGCCTTTGCCGCGATCACCGCCGCGCATTTCGTCGCGGCCTCGTTGTTTGGCGAGCGCTTGCCGATGTTCGTCGCCTTCCAGGCACTGGTGATGATCGCCTTCGCGATGTCGAGTGCCAACCTGTCGACGCTGGCGATGACCAACATGGCGCGGGTCGCCGGGACGGCGTCGTCGGTTCAGGGCGTGATGGGTTCGGTCGGCGGGGCGCTGATCGGGCTGGTCGTCGGCCGCCAGTTCGACGGCACTCAGCTGCCGTTCCTCGCCGGGGTCGCGCTCAGCGGCAGTGCCGGGCTGGCCATCGTCCTCATCACCGAGCGCGGGCGCCTGATGCGCGCCGGCACTGCGCTGCGCAATTAGCGGCGGCGTCCGCGGCAAATGGAAGGGACGGGAAGCGCTCGGCTGCCTCCCGCCCCTAACTGGATTTTCGATAGTGCGCCGCCGCCGCGGGCAGCGGGCCGCTATTCGGTGTCGTCGTCGGGTTCAGGGCCGACCATCAGCGCTTCGCCGACCTCGTCGGTGCGGCCGCGCACGGCGTTTTCGATGCGCAGCGCCATGTCCGGATTGTCCTTGAGGAAGATCTTGGCGTTCTCGCGGCCCTGGCCGATGCGCGTCGAATCATAGCTGAACCATGCGCCCGACTTCTCGACAATGCCGGCCTTGACGCCGAGGTCGAGCACTTCGCCGACCTTGCTGACGCCCTCGCCGTACATGATGTCGAACTCGACCTGCTTGAACGGCGGCGCGACCTTGTTCTTGACGACCTTCACCCGCGTCGTGTTGCCGACGATATCGTCGCGATCCTTGATCTGGCCGGTGCGGCGGATGTCGAGCCGCACGCTGGCATAGAATTTGAGCGCATTGCCGCCGGTCGTGGTTTCCGGATTGCCGTACATCACGCCGATCTTCATTCTAAGCTGGTTGATGAAGATGACGATGCATTTGGACCGGCTGATCGACCCGGTCAGCTTGCGCAGCGACTGGCTCATCAACCGCGCCTGGAGGCCGACATGGCTGTCGCCCATCTCTCCCTCGATCTCGGCCCGGGGCACCAGCGCGGCGACCGAATCGATAACCAGCACATCAATCGCGTTCGAGCGCACCAATG
>JBDSMA010000153.1:0-1761 GCA_039916085.1 Sphingomicrobium sp. | reverse complement strand
TGGCTCCAGCGCTCGATACGGATGGTAACCCCGTCGCCATCGGGTTCGGCGCGAACCCACAGATCGAGGTCATGCTCGTCGTCTGCGGCGAGCACGGCGCGCGATAGCGGCACGACCAAGGTCAATGCCGAACGCGCCAGCGCGGCGAGTTGCGGCAGTGCGAGCGGCCGGCCGAGATCCGACCCCGCCGCCTGTTGCAGGCGCAGCAGCGGCAAGTCGGCGGAGACGAGCTTTCCATCGCGATCGACGCGGCCGCAGACCGGCTCGATCTCGCCAGCCACGCTAGTCACGCGTTTCGCCGGAGCGGTCGAAGCTGAGTGCATCGACCGAATCACGATAGGACTTGGGCAACCGCAGCCAGCTGCGCTGCTGCTCAAGTTCGGCCGCGGCGATCCGGTCGAATTGGCCAATCGCGTCGGACGGATCGCGGATGCCGAGCATGGCGCCGATGGCGACGACGATGCGCGCCGCGGTCTGGCGGTCGAGCCCGGCGAGCTTGGCTAGCAGCATGGTGCAGTAGGAGCCTTGCTCGACCATCATCAGCCAGCCGGTGGCAGGCTCGACAGCGGCGCGGGCGCTGAGCAAGGCGGATAGAAGAGCGACCTCGCCGGCCTCGGCCAGCGCGGCGGCAAGCTTGTCGTCGCCGCGGCCGGTGTCGGTCAGGGCATAGGCCAGCACGGCGACCCGCGCGTCGAGGCGATTGCCTTCGTCGTGGCGGGCGATGAGCGCGGCGGCGGCGGTGGCGATGGCCTGGTCGTGGGCGACCCCGGCGGCGCCCATCCCGCCACGGATGGCGGCGGCGACGAGGTGGACCAGCGCGACCGCTTCCTCGGCCAGCAAATCGTCATATTCGATCCCGAGCCGTCCGAATCGGTCACGGCGGCGGCCACGAGCGACGGTCAGCGCCATCGCTGCCTCGGCGATCTTTTCGTCCTTGTCGCCAACCAGCGTCTCGACTGGCCCGGCGGGATGCGACACCGAGAGGCGCTGCTCGTCGGTCCGGCGAAGCAGCAGCCCAACCAGCCCGGGCCGGTCGAGCGCGCCGCTGTCCCACAGCCGACGGAGGAGCCCGCCCCGCGCCAGTTCGACCTGTCCGGCCAACGTGGGCGGCAAGCCGATCGCGATCTCGTCGACCAATTGGTCGAGCAAATTGGCGAGCATGGCACCCATCAATGCGCGTTCCTGTTCGGTCAGGCGGCTCTTATCGTCGAGGAAGAAATCGGCGCGCACGGCGGACAGCCGGTCGCGCCCCACGGCGCGCGCGGGGCCGACCAGATGGTCGGCTGCCTGCGCAGCGATCGGCCATTCGACGGGCATCATGGCGAAAGCTGTTACCGCAGCGACGTTAACGCGTCGTCACCCGGACTGACCACTGTCCCGATGCCGGACATGCTGGACAAGGAAGAAGCTGACCGCCGCATAGCAAGCGAGGAGCGCGAGGTAGAGATTCCACGATCCGGTGAGGGCAAAGGGGATGGCCGCGACGACCGCCGATCGGCGCGAGAATAGCCACAAGCGGCCAGGCACCTCGGCCGCGCCGCGCTCGAGCAGCATCGCCTGGGCGAAAGCAGCGGCGGTCAGCGCGGCCACGGTCGCCCCCCACCCGCCGCCGTGGCGGGCGGTGAACCAGCCGAGCGCGAGAAGCGCGAGACCAGCGGCAGGCCACAGCGCTTTCATGGACCACATCCCCGGGCTCAGCGGGCGCAGACGAAGCAGGCCGATGCGGCGGGCAACAAGGTCAAGCGGCAATGCGACGACCAG
>JBDSMA010000152.1:0-4645 GCA_039916085.1 Sphingomicrobium sp. | reverse complement strand
GGGATCGAAATCGCCGACCCGGCCGACTTCCACGTCGAGGAGAAAGCCGAAGACGCCGAGATCATCGACCAGATCAAGGAATTGCTCGATACGCGGGTTCGCCCTGCGGTGGCCAATGACGGCGGCGACATTGTCTATCGCGGCTACCGCGACGGCAAACTCTATCTGGCGATGCAGGGCGCCTGTTCGGGCTGCCCCTCCTCGACCATCACGCTGAAGCGCGGGATTGAGGGCTTGATCAAGCATTATGTCCCCGAAGTGGAGACCGTCGAAGCCGTCTGACCGGCGCTTATCGGCCATTTTAGAGCTTGCCCCGCGCGGCACTCTATGACCTCATGACGCCGGCCAGGCAGGAGACAGACCCCCCGCGATGATCCTCGCGATCGACACTTCGAGCGCTGCGTGCAGCGCGGCCCTGCTGGCACCCGACGGGGCGGTGGTCGCCGCCGCAGACGAGCAGATCGGGCGCGGGCATGCCGAGCGGTTGGCCGGGATGATCGCCGAGCTCGCCGGCGTCCATGTGCCGACCAGCATCTGCGTCGGTATCGGACCGGGCAGTTTCACCGGAATTCGGGTCGGAATCGCCACTGCGCACGGGCTGTCCATCGGGTGGAGCGTGGGCTTGATGGGAATGGATTCGCTGGCGCTCGCCGCGGCCGGCATCGAACCCGACGGTGAGCCAATTACGGTGGCGATTATCGGCGGACATGGCGAATTGTTCGTCCGCAGTTTCGATGGGCACAGCCTGTTGCCGATCGACGCGGTCGCCAGCCTGACTCCGCAAGCGGCGGCGGAGCGGGCGACGGGCCGGCGGGTGATCGGATCGGGCGCTGAAGCGCTGGTCTCGGCGCGCGGCTATGGCGAGGCAATCGAGGCCTTTCCGTCGGCCGCCAACGCGCTCCGCCTGCCACTAGCGCTGCGTTCGTTCGATCCCAAGCCAGCCTATGCCCGGGCGCCCGACGCCAAACCCGCTTCGGCAGCGGCATGAGCAGCCGTATGTCGCCTGGTCCGGCGCCGGGCGTTCCCGCGCGCCCCATCCGCCTGGGCGGCGCTGACGACCTGGATGCGGTGATCAGAGTGATGAACGCCGCTTTCGCCCCCGGCTTCGGCGAGCGCTGGACGCGATCGCAATGTGCCGGGATCCTGCCGATGAGCGGGGTCATGCTACGCCTTGCCGGGGATCCGGGCGCACCCCCGCTCGGCTTTTCGCTGATGAGGATCGTCGCCGACGAGGCCGAACTGCTGCTGATTGCGGTCGATCCGAAAGCGCAGCGGCGCGGCATCGGCCAGGCCCTGCTCGACGATTTCATGGCCCAGGCGCGCGGCGGCGGCGCGATCCGCTTCCACCTTGAGGTACGCGACGGCAACCCGGCGGTGGCGATGTACGGCGCCGCCGGTTTTGCTGCCGCGGGACGGCGGGCGAATTACTATCACGGCCCCGATGGCGAACATTACGATGCGATCACACTGGTAATGGCCGACAGAATCTCTTAACTTACGGCAAGTTTTGCAAGCTTGCGGTCAAATAGCGCCTACTATACCTTGCCAGCAGGATTGCCGAAGCGGCGTCCGCTTTTCTACATTTGCTCGGGAATAACATTATGGACAATCAGCAGACTGATGACACGCTGATCACGTTAACCGCGGACATCGTCGCGGCGCACGTCAGCAACAATAGCGTTTCGGTCAACGACCTCGCACAACTAATCCAGAACGTCCACGGCGCGCTCGCGGGACTGTCGGGGCCGTCGTCGGCGCCCGAAGCCAAGCCCGAGCCTCGTGTACCAATTCGGTCATCGGTCAAGCCTGACTTCATCGTCTGCCTTGAAGACGGCAAGAAACTGAAGATGCTCAAGCGTCACCTGATGACGCATTATTCGCTGACCCCCGACCAGTATCGCGCCAAGTGGGGCCTGGCGTCCGACTATCCGATGGTCGCCCCCAATTATGCCGAACAGCGTCGCGCGCTGGCCAAGGCGATTGGATTGGGCACCAAGCGGCGCAAGACAAAGGGGAAGTGACGGGCACGGCCGTTATCCCGAATTGACCCGGGATGACGGCTGGCCTTTCGCCTATCTCCTCTCTACTCTTCGCGAATGCATCGCCAGATCGACATCGAACAATTGTGCGCCGACAAGGGTCTCAGGATCACTGAGCAGCGGCGGACCATTGCCCGGGTGCTGGGCGACAGCGAGGACCATCCCGACGTCGAGACGCTGCACAAAAGGGCGGCGGCGATCGATCCCAACATCTCGATCGCCACCGTCTATCGCACCGTCCGCCTGTTCGAGGAGGCGGGAATCCTCGAGCGGCACGAGTTCGGCGACGGCCGATCACGCTATGAGGCGGCGTCCGAATCACATCATGACCATCTCATCGATGTCGAGACCGGCCAGGTTATCGAATTCGTCGACGAGGAGCTGGAGGCGCTCCAGCGGCGGATCGCCGAGAAGCTCGGCTATCGCCTGGTCGATCACCGCATGGAGCTGTACGGCGTCACCACTGACCGCAACCGCTGAGCCGCCACCGTCGCGCTGGCGGGCGTGGGGCCGGATCGCGCGGCTGATTGCCCTGTTCATCGCCTATCTGCCACCGCACCTGATCGCTCGTGCCACCCGCGGCCGATCCCCGTGGCCGCAACGCTTCCTCGCCGCCGCCGCAAGGATCGTGGGGGCGCGGGTGACCGTCGAAGGCCAACCGTTGGGGCCACACACGCTGGCGCTGGCCAACCATGTCAGCTGGCTCGACATATTGATCCTCGGCGGGGCGAGCGGCGCGGCGTTCGTATCCAAGGCCGAAATCGGCAAGGCTCCGCTAGTCGGCTGGCTCGCCGACCAGAACCACACCTTGTACATTGAGCGGGCCGCCCGCGGCGATGCCCATGGCCAGGTGCGGCGAATTGCAGAGCGGCTCGCCGGGCCGCGCCCTTTAGCCCTGTTTCCCGAGGGCACGACCAGCCATGGCCGGCATCTGCTGCCGTTCCGCTCGACCCTGCTGGCGGCGGTCGCGCCGCCGCCCAGCGGCATCCACGTCAGGCCGGTGGCAATCGATTACGGCGACACGGTCGATGCCATCGGCTGGTTCGGCGGCGAATCGGGGATAGCGAATGTGTTGCGGGTGCTCGGTCGACGCGGGACTTTCCCGGTCACGCTGCGCCTGCTTGGCCCGCTGCCACTGATGGGCGACCGCAAGGCGCTGGCGCTGGCGGCGCACAACGCGGTGGCCGAGGCGCTCACTTCCGTGCGCCGCGCCAAGGCCTTATAGGCGCCCGAAATGTCTCAGCTTCCCAAAACCTACCGAGTCAAAAGCTTCGGCTGCCAGATGAATGTCTATGATGGCGAGCGGATGGCGGAACTGCTCGAATCGTCGGGCCTGGCCCCTGCCAGGGACGGCGAGGACGCGGAGCTGGTGGTGCTCAATACCTGCCACATCCGCGAGCGGGCGGCCGAGCGCGCCTATAGCGAGGTCGGCCGGTTGCGGCGCGACGACGGCGGGAGGCCGCTGATCGCGCTGGCCGGCTGCGTCGCCCAGGCCGAGGGCGGCGAAGCCCAGCGGCGGTCGAAGTTGATCGACCTGGTGGTCGGGCCGCAGGCTTATCACCGCCTGCCCGAGCTGGTCGCCGCGGCGGCACGGGGCGAGCGGCCGGTCGACACCGATATGCCAGCCATCGCCAAGTTCGACACGCTGCCCGCACGGCGGAGAGTCGGGCCCAGCGCCTTCCTGACCGTCCAGGAAGGGTGCGACAAATTCTGCACTTATTGCGTCGTGCCCTACACCCGCGGGGCCGAGATCAGCCGACCGTTCGCCGATATCGTCAGCGAGGCGCAGGCGCTGGTCGATGGCGGCGCGCTCGAGATCACCTTGCTCGGCCAGAACGTCAACGCCTGGGCTGGTGGACTCGACACGCTGATCCGGGCCATCGCGAGGATCGATGGGCTGGAGCGGATCCGCTACACCACCAGCCACCCGGCCGACATGACCGACGCGCTGATCGCCGCGCATGCCGAAGTCGACAAGCTGATGCCCTATCTCCATTTGCCGGTGCAGTCGGGCAGCGACCGCATCTTGAAGGCGATGAACCGCAGCCACAGCGCCGACAGCTATTTGCGGACGATCGAGAAGGTCCGCGCGGCGCGTCCCGGGATCGCTATTTCGGGCGACTTCATCGTCGGCTTTCCGGGCGAGTCGGATGAAGATTTTGACCAGACCCTCGCCATCGTCGATGCGGTCGGTTACGCTTCGGCTTACAGTTTCAAATATAGCGCCCGACCGGGCACCCCGGCGGCGACGATGGAAGGAGCGGTTACACCTCAGGTGATGGACGATAGACTGCAGCGGCTCCAGGTCCGCCTCGCGACACACAGCCTCGCCTTCAATCACGCAACCGTGGGCAAGGACCTGACCATCCTGATCGACCGCAAGGGCCGCCTGCCCGGCCAGATGATCGGCAAGTCGCCATGGCTGCAATCGGTGTTCGTCGAGACCGATGCCAGGATCGGCGAGATGGTCGATGTGACTGTCACCCACGCGCTTCCCAACAGCCTTGGCGGCGTGCTCCGTTCGCGGCAGGCGGCCGCCGGATGAGCCGCAAGCCAGATCTCGCCGCCGAGCGCGCGGGCTCCAACCTGCTCGAAGGCCGCGCCCA
>JBDSMA010000151.1:0-13059 GCA_039916085.1 Sphingomicrobium sp. | reverse complement strand
AGGTCTGGCGGCCCGAGCTTGATGTAGCCAGCGAGCGAGTCCTCCACCTCGGCCAGGCGGAAGGCGAAGTCCGGGTCGGCAATCTCTGCAGCGAAGGCTTCGGGCGTTATCCGGGCGAGGAAGGCGGCGAGGTTGTGCGGCGCGTAAAGCGCGCCGAAGGTCGCGGTGAAGCAGTCGGCGAAGAGCGCCGCGATGGCGGGCGCGTCGGCCTGAGTCGCGGCCCGAAAGATGACGTCGCTCATTCCAGCCCCGCGATCATCGGCCAGTCCGTTCCAGCAAGCGCCATCACCTTGAACAATCGCCCCATTTCCTCGTCGTCGCACAGGCGGCGGCGGGCGGCGGCGATCGCTTCGGCCTGCGCAACATTCTTCGCGGCAAGGGCTGAGGCCCGCGCGGCGAGGCCGAGCGTCTCCAGCCAACTGCCTTGGGACAGCGGCCCGCCAGCTCGCACCCCGGCCCCGCGGGCCGTTTTGGCGAGAGCGGCGAAATCGACGTGGGCGGTCAAATCCTGCTCGCCGGGAAGCTCCAGGGGATCGACGAAGCGGTGGCCGCGCATCGCCTGTAGCGTGTCGCCGATCGCGCCCGTCTGTTCATGGCCGTAGTCGATGATCAGCGCCGCCCCGCCCTGGTCGGCGAGCAAGGCTGCAATCTGCCGGGCAGCCAGCTCGCGCACCGGGGAGGATTCGACGATGTCGCCAACGCGATCGAAGGCGAGGCCGTCAAGGTCGAGAATCACCCGCCGCTCGACCCCATCGACAGACTGGCGCACCGGCAGCGCGTCGAAAAACTCACTGGCGACGAGCAGCAGTGGCCCGTCGCCAGCAGCGAGGCCATCAATCGAATCGTGGAAGATTGGCGACGGCAGGCGCTTCGCCTGTTCGGCGCGAAACAGGTGGCTGGTCTCCACCAGCTCGATTGCCGCCGGCTCCAACCCCGCCGCGGCCATCGTCCTGAGCGCATCGGCGGCGAGCGTTCCCCTGCCCGGGCCAAGTTCGGCGTAGCGCACGCTCTCGGGGCGCCCCGCGCGATGCCAGCAGTCGGCCAGCGCGGCGCCGATCATCTCGCCGTACATCTGGCTGATCTCGGGCGCCGTGGTGAAGTCGCCGCGCTGCCCAAGCGGGTCGCGCGTCGCGTAATAATAGGTGTTACAGGCCTCCATATAAGCGTCGACGCCGATCGATCCCTCGTCGCGAATGCGCTCACGGAGCGCAGCATCGAAGGGAATCATGCCCAATCTCCCGCTCGCGGGAGGCTCATCAAGCAACGCTGGCGGTGCCGACCGTCGGCTCAACCCGCACCCGCCGCTTCGCCGCGGTGGCCATCAGATAAACACCGCCAACGATCATCGGCAGGGTCAGCCATTGTCCCATATGCAGCCCCGTTGCTGCGGAGAAGGCGCTCAGCTGGGCGTCGGGCTCACGAATGAACTCAAGGCCGAAGCGGAAGATGCCGTAAAAGAAGATGAACGCGCCGACGAGTTTGCCCGGCTGATAGCGCGCCTGGGTCCGCCAGAACATGAACCACAGGATGGCGCCAAGCACGAGGCCTTCGAGCCCGGCTTCGTACAGCTGGCTGGGATGGCGAGGGGGGCCGAGCACGGTGACGCCGGCTATCACTTCGGGGAAGCGAACCGCCCACGGCACGTTGGTCGGCGCCCCCCACAGCTCGCCGTTGACGAAGTTGGCGACGCGTCCGAAAAATAGGCCGATCGGGACAGTGCATGCGACATAGTCGTGGACTCGAAGCCACGGCAGCTTTTCTTTCCACGACAGATAGATAAGGCCGAGCGAGGTCCCGATGACCCCGCCGTGGAAGCTCATCCCGCCGTCCCACAGCTTCAATATGTCGAGCGGGTGACCGAGGTAATATGGCAGGTTATAAAACAGGACATAGCCGAGCCGCCCGCCGAGAATGATGCCCAGCGCGGCGTAAAATACGAGGTCGTCGGCATGGCGGCGGGCCATCGGCGAGCCGGGCTGCTTGAGCAATTTGGTAAGGTACCAATAGCCAAGGAAAATGCCGGCGAGGTACGCCAGACTGTACCAGCGCAACTGGAAAATGCCGAGATTGAGCGCGATCGGCGACAGGCCGAGATCGGTGTAGCTGATGGCATGATCATGAATATTGCTCAGCGGCACGGTCATGGGCTTTCCTCTTGGCTAGCCGCCTCATAGGGTGGGTCGCGTCAAAGGCAAAGGAGAGGTTGGTGGCCGTATCGGCGCTCGACCGGCAATATGACAAATCGCTGGCTGCGCTGACCGCTCCGGGCGGGCGGCTGGTAATCGAGCGCGACGTCCAGGGCCGCCAGATCGTGGCCAATTTCCCGGCCACACTGCCGGCGTTCTTCAAAACATTCTGCGCGCTCCACGCCGCAACCGAGGCGGTGGTGTCGGGGAACGAGCGGCTGACCTTCGCCGATCTTGATCGCTGGTCGGACAGGTTGGCGAACGGGCTGGTCGCGCGCGGTATTTCCAAAGGCGACCGGGTCGGCATCGCGATGCGCAACTGCCCGGCATGGATCGTGGTCTATATGGCAGCGCTGAAAGCGGGCTCGATCGCCACCCTGATTAACGGATGGTGGCAGGTCCACGAGCTCGACCATGCGCTGACCCTGACGGAGCCAAAATTGATTATCGCGGATGCCCCGCGCGCCCATCGCATCGGCGCTACCAGCGGAACCTGGGACGTCGTCAACCTCGACATCGATCAGTCGCTGGGCGAGGTGCTGGCGCCGCTGCTGGAAGGCGAGAAGGAGGGCACCGCGCTGCCCGGCATCGACCCGGAAGACGACGCGACAATCCTGTTTACTTCCGGCTCGACCGGGGAGGCCAAGGGCGCGCTGTCGACCCACCGCGCGGTGACCAGCGGCGTCTATACCTATGCCGCGTCCATTCTGACCCTGCTCGGCATCCTCGAAAGTGATGGGCGCCCGCCGGCCAACCCGCCGCGCACGCTGGTTGCGGTACCGTTGTTCCATGTCACCGGCGAAGTGCCGCTGATGCTCAACAGCTTCGTCATCGGCCGCGGCATGGTGCTGATGCCCAAATGGGACGCGGGCGAGGCGTTGAAACTGATCGAGCAAGAGAGGATCACCTATTTCGTCGGGGTGCCGACGATGAGCCTGGAATTGATGAATCGCCCCGATCGCGCCGATTATGATCTGTCGACGCTGACCGACATCACCGGCGGTGGCGCGGCGCGGCCGGTCGCCCACGTCAAGCGGTTGCAGGACAGCTTTCCGAATTCGCAGCCCGCGCTCGGCTATGGGCTGACCGAGACCAACGCCGTCGGCTGCGGCAATTTCTGGGGGAATTACGCAGCCAAGCCGGCCTCGACCGGGCGCGCCTTGCCGTTCGTCGATATCGCCATTCTCGGTGCCGGTGACGTGCATCTCGATAGCGGCGAGCGCGGCGAGGTCGGGATCCGCGCCGCAGCTAATTTCAAGGGCTATTGGCGCAGCCCCGAAGCAACCGAAGCCGCGTTTACGGCTGACGATTATTTGCGCACCGGCGACATCGGTTATCTGGACGAGGACGGTTATCTGTTCATCGTCGACCGCAAGAAGGACATCATCATCCGCGGCGGCGAGAATATCTCGGCAGCCGAGGTCGAGGCGGCGCTTTATGCCTGCCCCGATGTCGCGGAGGCCTGCGTTTTTGGCGCGCCCGACGAGCGGTTGGGCGAGGTGCCGATCGCGTTCCTCTACCCGCGCGAAGACAGCGGGCTGACCGAGGAGCGGTTGCGGGCGTTCCTTGCCGACAAGCTGGCGGCGTTCAAGGTGCCGGCGACGATGGTCTTCGCCGACAGCCCGCTGCCCCGGCTCGGCACCGGCAAGATCGACCGGATCGCGCTGAAGCAGCGCTTCGCCACCTGACATGAAACTGCCGACAGTCGATCGGCGCGGCCTGCTGGTCGGGAGCGGCGCCGCGGCGGCGCTGGTCGTCGCCTTCCTCGCCTGGCCGCGGACGCCCGGTTCGCCACTGCGCGCGGCGCGGGAAGGGGAAGAGATTTTCGGCCCCTACCTCAAGATCGCACGGGATGGACGGGTGACCCTCGCGCTGCCCCAGGCCGAGACCGGGCAGGGCATCTGGACTGGCCTCGCCCAGGTCGCGGCGGACGAGCTGGGCGCCCGATGGGACATGGTCGCAGTCGAGCCTGCGCCGATCGCGCCCGGCTTCGCCAACCCGCGCGCCAAGGCGCAGTGGGGGATCGACGCGCGCATCACAGCTGGGTCAACGTCGCTCCGCGCATTTGAAGCGCCATTGCGGGCGGCCGCGGCGACCGCTCGGGCACTGCTGTGCGCGGCGGCGGCGGAACAGTGGCAAGTCTCCGCGGCGGATTGCAAGACGCTCAATGGCGAGGTTCTGAGCGGGCCGCGCCGGATCGGGTTCGGCGCCTTGGTCGAGCGGGCGGTGCGGATTGGCGCGCCACGCGCGGCGCCGTTACGCAGTCTTGGCGGCGGCGGACTGAGCGGCAAATCGCTGGGGCGGCTTGACCTTGCGGCCAAGGCCAGCGGCAGCTGGCGTTTTGCCGGCGACGTGCGCCTGCCAGGGATGATGTTCGCCTCGTTGCGCATGGCGCCGCCGGGCGGATCGGTCACCGGCTTTGACCGTGCGGCGGCTTCGGCGAGCGATATCCAGCTGGTCGAAACCAAGAGCTGGATCGCGGCGATCGGCCCAACCTGGTGGGCTGCGGAGCAGGCCCTGAAGCGTGCCTCGGTGCAGTTCCGCGGACCGGCCGAGGCCGATACGCCGTCCATCGAGGCCGCGCTCCATGCCGCACTCAACGGCGGGCGCTTCACTCGCTTCGCCGAGCGTGGCGATTATGAAGCGGCGACAAAAGGGCTGCGACCGCTGGCGGCGACTTACATGATCGCTCCGGCGCCGCATTTGGCGCTTGAGCCGCCGGCGGCGGTGGCGCGGGTTACCGGCGACCGACTGGAAATTTGGGCGGCCACTCAAGCGCCCGACCTTGCCCGCGCCGCCGCGGCCAAGTCGGCCGGGATCGATCAAGCGCGGATCGCTCTTTATCCAATGGGCCCGGGCGACAGCGGTGGGCGGGCGATCGAGGCCGAAGCGGTGGCCATCGCCATTGCGTTGGCGCGCGCGGCCAGACGGCCGGTGGCGCTGACGATTCCCGCCGCGACCGCGCAGAACCATGACAAGCCGCGCCCGCCGTTGCTGGCGAAGCTGAGCGCACTGCCCGACGGCAATGGATTGGCCACTTGGCACGCGACGCTGGCCGGGGCGGCGGGGATCGACGCGGCACTCGCCCGGCTGGAAGGTAAGCCGGTCCCGGTGTTCGTCCCGCGCGGGGCGGTGCCGCCTTATGCAGTGCCCGTGCTGCGCATCGACAGCGCTACCGCCTACCTGCCGATCGCCACGGGCTATTTGCGCGGCGATGTCGAGGCGCTGACCAGCTTCGCCACCGAAAGCTTTATCGACGAGATGGCCCGCGCCCGCGGGGTCGAGCCGCTCGCCTTCCGCATCGGCTTGCTCTCGGGCCAGCCGCGGCTGGCGCGAGCGCTGATGACCGCCGGGTCGCTCGGCGGGTGGGATGGCGGCGGCAAGGGCAGTGCGATGGGCATCGCCTGCGCCTCGGCGTTCGGTAGCCACATCGCGCTTCTCGCCGAAGCCAGCCTTGGCCCGGACCAGCGCGTCCGCGTCAACCGGCTGGTCGCGGCGGTCGATTGCGGGCGCGCGGTCAACCCGGGCCTTGTCGCGCAGCAGGTCGAGGGCGGACTGCTCCACGCGCTGGTTACGGCCGCTGGCCCGGCGCCGGAAATCATCGCCGGGATGGTCCGCGCTCGGCCGCTAGGCGCGCTTGGGCTGGGGCGGTTGCGGGAGGTGCCGAAGGTGCAGGTCGAAGTGCTCGGCAGTGGCGAGACGCCGGGCGGAGTGAGCGGTCTCGGCTCGCTGGTGCTCGCGGCGGCGGTCGGCAATGCCATCTTCGCCGCGACCGGAATGCGCTTGCGCCGGCTGCCGTTCGACCCGATGAGCCCGGCATGAGCGAGACGCCGCCCAGCCACCCGGACATCCCCGCGCCAAGGATCGGCGTGCTCCTCACCAATCTCGGCACGCCCGACGCGCCCGAGGCGGGGGCGGTGCGCCGCTACCTCGCCGAATTCCTGTCCGACCGGCGGGTGATCGAAATCCCCTGGCTGATCTGGGCGCCGATCCTCCACGGCGTCATCCTGCGCACCCGGCCGAAGAAGAGTGCCCACGCCTACGCCCAAGTGTGGAGCGAGGAAGGCTCACCGCTAGCGGCGATCACCGCCCGCCAGGCCAAGGCGTTGCAGGCGCGGCTGGGCAAGGGCGTGAAGGTCGAATGGGCAATGCGTTACGGCAATCCGGGCATCGCCGGCGCGCTGGAGCGGCTTGTCGCGGCGGGCGCGACCCGGATCCTAACGGCGCCGCTTTACCCGCAATATTGCGCCGCGACGGTGGCCAGCGCCATGGACGCGACCTTCGCCGCGATCGCTGGTTATCGGTGGCAGCCGGCGCTGCGCACGCTGCCGCCCTATCATGACGACCCGCTGTATATCGCTGCGCTCAAGGCCGACCTCGAACGGCAGCTCGCCGCGCTCGATTTCGTCCCCGACCGCCTGTTGCTCAGTTTTCATGGCATGCCGCAGCGCACGCTTGAGCTGGGCGACCCCTATCATTGCCATTGCCGCAAGACCGCGCGGCTGCTGGGCGAGGCGATGGGACGGCCAGTCGACGTCGCCTTTCAGTCGCGGTTCGGTCGCGCCAAATGGCTCGAGCCGGCGACCGACGCCGTGCTCAAGACCTATCCTGGCGGGGGCGTGACGAAGGTCGCTATCGCCGCGCCAGGCTTTTCAGCCGATTGTCTTGAAACGATCGAGGAGCTCGGCATCCGCGGCCGCGCCGATTTTCTTGCGGCGGGGGGCACCGACTTTGCCCGGCTCGACTGCCTCAACGATGGCGCGCCGGGCATGGCAATGCTCGAAGCGCTGATCCGCCGCGAACTTGCCGGATGGGTGCCCGCGGCCTAACTGCCCAGGGAATCACAGGAGAGACTCAATGGCTCGAGTGGCAGTGGTGACCGGCGGCACGCGCGGCATCGGTGAGGCGATCAGCATTGCGCTGAACGACATGGGCATGAAGGTCGCAGCGACCTATGCCGGCAATGACGAGCGGGCCAAGGAATTCAGCGGCCGCACCGGCATCAAGGCCTACAAATTCGATGTCGCCGACCATCAGGCGTGCCTTGACGGGGTCAGTCAGATCGAAGCCGACCTCGGCCCGGTCGACGTGCTGGTCAACAATGCCGGAATCACTCGCGACACGACGATGAAGCGGATGGACCATGCCAAGTGGCAGGACGTCATCGATACCAATTTGGGCGGCTGTTTCAATATGGCCAAGGCGGTGTTCGAAGGGATGCAGGCGCGCGGTTATGGCCGGATCGTCAACATCGGCTCGATCAACGGCCAGGCCGGGCAATACGGCCAGGTTAATTACGCCGCCGCCAAGTCGGGCATCCACGGATTTACCAAGGCGCTGGCGCAGGAAGGCGCGCGCAACGGCATCACCGTCAATGCCATCGCGCCGGGTTATATCGACACCGACATGGTCGCCGCGGTACCGCCCGAAGTGCTGGGGAAAATCATTGCCAAGATTCCCGTCAACCGGCTCGGCAAGGCCGAGGAAATCGCCCGCGGCGTTGCGTTCCTGGTCGATGAGAATGCTGGCTTCGTCACCGGATCGACACTGTCGATCAACGGCGGCCAGCATATGTATTGATGGGCTCGTTGATCGGGCCGCCAACCAAGCGTTCGGTGACGATTGCCGGGCATGAGACGTCAATCAGCCTCGAACCCCTGTTCTGGGTTGCACTCGAACAGGCGGCGGTGGAGGCAGCGCTGCCCTTGAACGCGCTGGTGGCGCGGATCGATGTCGAGCGATTGGATACGCCCGGCGGGCCGCCCAATCTGACTTCGGCGATCCGCCAGTGGCTGCTGCTACGCGCGCAAGGCCCGAGCGGCTGAGGCGACCGCCGCGCCGAACATCGCAGCGCTGGCTGTCGACTGGTGGAGGAACAGCGCGGGCTCGATCAGTTCCAGCTCCATGATCGCCAGTGCTCCGTCATTGTCTTGGATCATGTCGACCCGGGCATAGACCGCGCGTGCCGGCGCGGCAGCGAGGGCGGCGTGGGCCAATGCGAGCGCGCCGGGCGGCGGATCGGCCGCGAAATCGCGCCCGCCGAGGTGCGGCTGGACGCGGAAGTCGCCAGCGCGCGGGCGCTTGACGATCGTATGGCCATAGTCGCCCCCGAACAGCATCAGCGAATATTCGCCGATCTCGGCGATGGCGCGCTGGAACGGCTGGACCATCATTGCCCGGCCAGCCACCTCGGACGGAATGGGCTCGCCACGACCGATCCGGAAAGTGCCTGCCGCTGACGCCGAGACGGGCGGTTTGACGACCAATTGATCGGTACCAAACTGTGCCCTCGCATGGCTCAGCGCAGCCTCGTCGAGGTCTGCGACGGCAAGCGTCGGCACGGTCGCCACCCCCGCTTCGGCGAGCTGGGTCAGATAGTTTTTGTCGCTGTTCCAGCGGAGCAGCGCCGGCGGGTTGATCATCGGCCAGTTTTCGGCCTCGGCGCGGTCGAGCAGTGCATGCCACTTGGCGATGTTCTGGTCATAGCCCCAGGCGACCAAGGGCAACACGACATCGGCGCCGGCCGGATCGGCCTTCGTCCAGGCTTGCGGCTCGACGGTAAAACCCGCGGCGCCGAGCGCACGCGCCTCGACGTCATACGCCCAGTCCCACGCCTCGTGATAGTCGGGCCCTGGAGTGAGGACGAGGGCCCGCAATGCCGCGGTCAACGGGCGAGGAGCAAGCGCGCCTGACCGGCGATCTGCGCGAGCATCGGCGCGCTGACCCCGCCCGACAGGCGGGCGCGGGCGACGAGCGCGCGGAACTGGGCGATACGCTTGGGATTGCGCTCGACCCATTTTTCGACGCTCTCTTCGGGATCATCGCCGCGGGTTCGGCCGATGAAGTCGATCCTGAGCTGTTCGAAGTCGCGCATCAGCCCGGCAGTAAGCAGCCGTTCCCACTGGTCGGTGGGGGTAAAGCGGGCGACCTGCTGATGCGCCCAGTCGAGTCCGAGCGCCTCGCCGAGCCGGGTGTAAGCGCGGGTCAGGGTCAGCACGTCGACGTTCTTGCTGGAGCTCAGCGCCGCGACCCCGAATACGCCGTCGAGTTCGTACAGCCGGACCAATCCCTCGACGATCGCGCCATCGGCGCCGAGGGCGGTAAATGCCTCGCGCCGCGCCGCCGCCTCGCCACGCACTTCGTCGCGGATCAAAGCGCCGGTGTTGGCGGCGATCTTGTCGAGGCCGGGCTGGAGCAGGTCGATAGTCGCCGAGACATGCGTTTCGCCCGCGCCGGCACGGATGATATCGCCCAAATGCGCGCGCATCGACCGGGCGGCGGCGGCGAACAATTGAAGCCGTGCGGGTTCGGACACCGCGGCGCTTTCGATCCGCTGCCACAGGATCGGCAAGTCGAGCAGCCGCTCGGCGACCAGGAAGGCGGCGACGACCTGCGGCAAGGCGACGCCCTCCTCCTCGGTCATGTCGAGCGCGACGCTCGGGCCGAGGCGGTTGACGATGCGGTTGGCGACCTTGGTCGCGACAATCTGATGGCGCAGGCGGTGGGCGCGGATAGAGTCGGCGTGGGCCTTGCACATTTCCGGCGGGAAAGCGGCGAACAACTCGCTCTCCATGGCCGGGTCGTCGGCCAGTTTCAATTCCTCGGCCGCGCCCTGGAGCGTCAGTTTGGACATCGACAGGACGACCGCCAACTCGGGCCGGGTCAGACCGCGCTGATCGAGTCCGCGGCGGAGCAGCGCGTCGGACGTATCAAGTCCTTCAACCTTGCGGTCGAGCCGGCCGCTTGCCACGAGCATCTCGATCGTCCGGACGAAGCCGGCCAACCCGCCCGGGCCGCGCGCCTCGGCGATTGATAAAGCGAGCGACTGAAGGCGATTGTCTTCAAGCACCAGTTCGGCAACGTCGTCGGTCATCTTGGCCAGCAGCACGTTGCGCTTGGCCTCGCTCAGACGCCCGTCGCGCATCTCGCGATTGAGCGGAATCTTGATGTTGACCTCATTGTCCGAGCAATCGACGCCCGCCGAATTGTCTATGAAATCGGTGTTGATGCGCCCGCCGCTCAGCGCGAACTCGATCCGACCGGCCTGGGTGATGGCCAGGTTGGCGCCCTCGCCGATGACCCTGGCCCTCAATTCGCGTCCATCGACCCGCATGCTGTCATTGGCCGGGTCCCCAACCTGGGCATGGCTTTGGGTCGAGGCCTTGATGTAGGTGCCGATGCCACCGAACCAGAGAAGATCGACCGGCCCCTTGAGGATCGCGGTGATCAGCGCTTCGGGGTCGGTCTCGGCGCTGGCCAGGCCAAGCGCGGCCTGCGCTTCGGGGGTCAGGATGATCGCCTTTTGCGAGCGCGGCACGATCATCGCCCCGCGCGACAGGGCCTTGCGGTCGTAATCGTCCCAACTCGACCGGGGCAGGTCGAACATCCGCTGGCGTTCCTTCCAGCTTCTGGCCGGATCGGGGTCGGGATCGATGAAGATGTGACGGTGATCGAAGGCGGCGATCAGCTTGATCGCCTTGGACAGCAGCATGCCGTTGCCGAAGACGTCGCCCGACAGGTCGCCGCAGCCGGCGACCCTGACCGGTTCGTTCTGGATATCGATGCCCATTTCAAGGAAGTGACGCTGGACCGAAATCCACGCGCCCCTGGCGGTGATGCCCATCGCCTTATGGTCATATCCGTTCGATCCGCCCGACGCGAACGCGTCGCCCAGCCAGAAATTGCGTTCCAGCGCGATGGCATTGGCGATGTCGGAGAACGTCGCCGTGCCCTTGTCGGCTGCAACGACGAAATAGGGATCGTCGCCATCGTGAACGACCACCTTGTCCGGGTGGACGACGATATCGTCGACGATGTTGTCGGTGACCGACAACAAGGCGCGGATGAAGATGCTATAGCTTTCAGTGCCCTCGGCCAGCCAGGAGTCGCGATCAGCGGCGGCATTGGGCAATTGCTTGGGATAGAAGCCCCCCTTTGCACCCGTCGGGACGATCACCGCATTCTTGACCATCTGGGCTTTCATTAGGCCAAGGATTTCGGTGCGGAAGTCATCGCGCCGATCGGACCAGCGCAAACCGCCGCGGGCGATCGGGCCACCGCGCAGATGAATGCCCTCGACGCGCGGCGAATAGACCCAGATTTCGCGATAGGGGATCGGCGCGGGGAGGCCGGGAACCTGGTGCGAATCGATCTTGAACGCCAGCGCTTCCGCCGCCGCGGCGGAAAAGGCGTTAGTCCGCAGCGTCGCGCCGACGACCGCGCGCATCAACTTCAGGATGCGATCGTCGTCGATCCCGCGGACCTCCTTAAGCGCTTCGTCGAACGCGGCGGATTCGCGCGCGATGGCCGCCGCCCGGCCGCCATTGGCCGCCGGGTCGTGCGCTGCGCGGAACAGGCCAACCAGCGCGGCGGTCGCGCGCGGGGCGCGGCGCAGCCCTTCGACCACGGTGACCAGGCCATAAGCGACGCCGGTCTGGCGCAGGTAACGGAACCAGGCGCGCAGCCACACCACGGCCCGTGGCTCAAGCCCGGCGTAGAGCAACAGTTGGTTGAACTCATCGTCCTCGGCCTCGCGGCCGAGAACCGAAGCGATGGCACCCTCTAGCAACGGCGCGCGGTCGAGAACCGCCGCGACGTCGGCCTCGCCCGGGAGTTCCAGTTGAAAATCGTGGATGAAACCAAGGCCGCTGCCGAGCTCGGTCGGAAGCTCGTCGATCACCCGGAAGCCGAAATTCTCCAGCACCGGCACCGCCTCGCTGAGCGGGATCAAGGCGGTTTTCCGGTAGGTATTGAGGTGGAGCTGCGCGGCACCGTCGTTGGAGCCGCGATAAAGCCGCGCGATGCGCCGGTCGCGGCGGTCGCCGTCGAGTTCGGCGAGTCGCAAGATGTCCTCGGCCGCTTCCGACGCGCGGATCGTCGTTCGATAGGCTTCCGGGATCGCGCCAAGATAAGTGAAGGCAAGCCGGGTCGCGCGACCGGTGCCGACGCGGTTGACCAGCTCCGCTTCAACCGCCGGAGCCCAGCCGCGGACCATTTCGACCAGCCGCGCGTCGAGCGCCCCGACGTCGGGCAAGCTGGCCCCCGGCTTGGTGCGCAGGGTGAAGCGGATCAGCGCCAGTTCGCCATCACCAAGCTCGACGGACCAGCTGGTCAACGGCGCGCTGACGGCCTTGACGAGCATGTCGGCGATCGAGAGGCGCCGCGCGGTGGTCAGCTCATCGCGCGGCAGCCAGACAAAGCAATAGAGGTTGCGGCCGAGCGTACCCGGCAGCAACAGCAGCGTCGGTCGGGGTCGGTCGGCAAGCGACATGGCGGTGGTTGCCGCTTCCCGCACCGCGTCGCGATCAAGCGCGATCATCAGGTCGTGGGGCAAGGTCGATACGGCGTGAGCCAGCGCCTTGGCGGCGTGGCTCGACGGCGCGAAATCAAGCTCGCGGTCAAGCGCTTCCAGCCGTTGACGGAGGAGCGGCACGTCTTCGGCCGGCGCCCGCATCGCCGCGCTAGTCCACAACCCGGTGTGCAGCGACAACGTGCCGTCGGCGCGCTTGACCAGCACCACATCGAGCGGAACCCGGCGATGGACCGGCGACACGCGGTCAGCCTTGAGCAGCAGGAGGACGCGGTCGTCGGCCGTCATTTCCTCGACCGCACGGGCGGTCAGTGCGTCGTCCCACAAGCCAGAGTCCCGGCGCAGGATGCCGCGGCACTGTTCGAGCTTGCCTCCTTTACCGGCGACGGCATGGCCGAGCATGGTGAAATTATTATCCCCGAGCCAATCGAGCAGCGCGGCGCATTCGCGGTTGCCGGACAGCCCCTTGGCGTCGTCGGCCATGGCCGCGACCATCGCCTTCCAGTCGCCGACCGCGGCGCGGACATCGGCCAGCACGTCCTTAAGTTCGGCCAGCAGGTCCTG
>JBDSMA010000150.1:0-2503 GCA_039916085.1 Sphingomicrobium sp. | reverse complement strand
GCTCGACTCCGCACATCCTGGGGGCCGCTACCGGACTCATCGCCCATAATGCCGGCCGGCTCGGCAAGACCCTGTGGACCGAGGTTGATGCCGGCGATCCGGTGAAAATCATCGGCGTGTGGGATGGGCCCGAAGAAGCCCGCCGCGTCGGCGAGGAGATCGAGGCGCATGTCCGGCGCGGCGGCTCACAGGGCGACCACGGAAGTGCCCCTTCCATGGGAAGCTTGGACGACACCGCGATCCTGGTCCGCGCCCAGTTCCAGACCCGCGAGTTCGAGGAACGGTTCATCGCCATCGGCCTCGCTTATCAGATTGTCGGCGGCTTCCGCTTTTACGAGCGCGCCGAAATCCGCGACGCGCTCGCTTACCTCCGCCTGGTCGCCCAGCCGGCTGACGACCTCGCGTTCGAGCGGATCATCAACACGCCCAAGCGCGGGCTCGGCGACAAGGCGGTGGCCAACATCCACGCCTTCGCCCGCGCGACCCAGCAACCGCTTCTCCTCGCCGCCGCGCAGATGCTCGATTCGGACGAACTGACGCCGCAAGCCCGCCGCAGCCTCGGGCGGTTTGTGGGCGACCTTGGCAGGTGGCGGACAATGGCCGGCCAGCTTCCCCACCCCGAGCTTGCCCGCATCATTCTCGACGAATCCGGCTACACCGCCGTCCTCCAGGCCGAGCGCAGCGCCGAAGCCGCCGGCCGCCTCGAGAACCTCACCGAATTGACCCGCGCGATGGAGGAATATGACACACTCGGGGCGTTCCTCGAGCATGTCTCCCTCGTCATGGACAATGACGCGGCGCGCGGCGAACCCAAAGTCACCATCATGACCATTCACGCCGCGAAAGGCCTTGAATTCCCGATCCTGTTTCTGGTCGGCTGGGAAGAAGGCGTGTTCCCGTCGCAGCGCGCGTTGGACGAAGGTGGCCTCGCTGCCCTCGAGGAAGAACGCCGCCTCGCCTACGTCGCGCTCACCCGCGCCCGCGCAAAAGCCACCATCCTTCACGCCGCCAACCGTCGCATCTACGGCCAGTGGACGTCGAGCATCCCGAGCCGCTTCGTCGCGGAGTTGCCCCCCGAGCACATCGAAACCGAAACGACGATGTCGGGTGGCGAAAGCCTGTGGCGCGCTCAGTGGAGCGAGCACGCCGACCCCTTCGCCCATCTCGGTCCCGCGCAAAGCAACCGCGCGAGCACCCGCGGCCCCGGCTGGCAAAGAGCGGCGGCGCAGAGCCCCTCTTCCCTTGAAAGAGAGGGCGAGGCCCGTCGCGCCAGCGATGGGAGGGTGAGGGGTTGGGGCGCAAGAGCTCCGATCGACGTAAAGGCCAGCGCTGTCAGCCTCGGCAACAAGGGCCGTGACGACCTCACCACCGGCATGCGCGTGTTCCACGGCAAGTTCGGTTACGGCACCATTGCCGCGATTGAAGGCAACAAGCTGGAAATCGAATTCGAGAAGGCCGGGCGGAAACGGGTGCTCGATAGCTTTGTCAGCCTGGAGTGAGGCCTGGCACGACAATCTCCGCCCGCATCGACTGGTTTGATCGACGCTTAAATGAAGCTCGAACGGAAAGCGCCTGTTCAGGCGGGCGCCTGCAAAACCCTTCTTATCGCGAAACTATCGTGATTTCAGCGCGTTGGGAGTGTATAGCGGTGAGGGAAATGACGATCATGCGGAAAATCTTGCGGGCCGCCCCGGTGGTGCTGGCTCTGTTGCCCGTGCCGGCCGCGGCACAGCTCGCCACATCCGCGCCCACATCGGTGGCCGTCCAGGCCCCCGCTACCGCAGCCGAAACCGCGGCCGCCATCGATCGCTTCTACGCCAGCCGCGCCGGCGCTCCGTTGTGGTTCGTCGGCGGCCAGCCATCGCCCGCGGCGCAAATCCTCCTCGCCCGGTTGCGAACCGCAAATTTCGACGGCCTGCCCGAAGGCCCGGCGCTTGCCGCGCGGATCGACGCCCTGCGCGCCAGCCAGCAGACCATCTCCGCCGCAGACTGGCAGCTATCGTCGGCCTATCTCGCACTGGCCGGGAAGCTTCACGGTCCGGCGCCTGGCCTGAACTATGTCGATGCCGCCGCCCGGCCCCGTGTCGAGTCCGCTGACCGCATGCTCTTTCTCGCGGGCCAGTCGACCATGCTCGACGCCCATGTGAACGCGATGCTGCGCATGTCGCGGCTCTATGAGGATTTGCGCGCCGCGACTCTCGCCGATGCCGCGGCGAAAGGCGGAGTCACCGATCCGCGACTATTGGCCAACCTGCAGCGAGCCCGTGCCTTGCCCGCGACCGGCCGGTACCTCGTCGTGAACCCGGCCGCGGCTGAACTGATGATGGTCGACAACGGCGAAGTGGTCGACCGCATGCGAGTGGTCGTCGGCACCCGGCAGACCCCGACCGCGCCGATGGCCAGCGCGATTGGCTATGTCACGGTCAACCCCTATTGGAACGTGCCCGAGGATCTGGTGCAGAAAATTCTCGCGCCGCGCGTCGTCACCCAAGGCCTGTCCTAC
>JBDSMA010000149.1:0-6879 GCA_039916085.1 Sphingomicrobium sp. | reverse complement strand
AGGTCGATTGGCTCAAGGGCTATGCGACGTTCGAGACCGCGAACAGCGTCAAGGTTGGCGACCGCACCGTCACCGCCAGGAACATCATGATCGCCACCGGCTCGTCGGTCACCCCGCTACCGGGCGTCGTGGTCGACAATGACGGCGGCGTGATCGTCGATTCGACCGGTGCACTAGCGCTGCCCAAGGTGCCTGAGTCCCTCGTCGTCATCGGCGGCGGGGTCATCGGGCTGGAACTGGGCAGCGTCTGGCTGCGCCTCGGCGCCAAGGTCATCGTGGTCGAATATCTCGATCAGATCCTTCCCGGCATGGACGAGGAAGTGCGCAAGGAAGCCGCAAAAATTCTCAAGAAGCAGGGTTTCGACATCCGCACTGGCACTAAAGTCACCGGCGCCAAGGTCACCGGCGCCAAGGCAACACTGACGGTCGAGCCAGCAAAAGGCGGTGAAACGGCGACGATCGAGGCCGACGCCGTTCTCGTCGCCATCGGCCGCCGACCGAATACCGAGGGCCTCGGCCTCGACAAGATCGGGCTTGCGCTCAACGACCGCGGCCAGATCGACACCGACCACGACTTCCGCACCAAGGTGGCGGGGGTATGGGCGATCGGCGACGTCATCCCCGGCCCGATGCTTGCCCACAAGGCCGAGGACGAGGGCATCGCGGCAGCCGAAAATATCGCCGGGCTGACCGGCATCGTCAACCACGACGTCATCCCGTCTGTGGTTTACACCCATCCTGAAATCGCCGGCGTCGGATTGAGTGAGGAACAGGCGAAGGCGGCGGGGCATGACATCAAGGTCGGCAAATTTCCGTTCATGGCCAACAGCCGCGCCAAGACCAACCGCGACACCGAAGGGTTCGTCAAAGTCATCGCCGATGCCAAGTCCGACCGCGTCCTGGGCGTGTGGATGATTGGCAGCCTGGCGGGCACGATGATCGCCCAGGCGGCGCAGGCGATGGAATTTGGCGCGACCAGCGAGGATATCGCCTACACCTGCCATGCCCATCCGACCCACGCCGAGGCCCTGAAGGAAGCGGCCATGGCGGTGACGGGCAAACCAATCCACATTTAGGTCGCCGGCAGTCGAACTCGGCTATGTATCGCGGGCGACGCCCCGCTTAACCCTTATTATAAAATAATCATGACTTGAGCGCTGCGTCCCGTTACATCGCGGCGCTCGAATCGTACCGGAGGGGGCTTCTTCCGGGTGGGCCAAGTTCGGCGGGCAAGACCGGAGAGTGTAGCAGTGGGACTTCGCGCATCGATGCGCCGCTGGCACGCGTGGCTAGCGTGGCTGGTCGGCATTCCAATCCTGGTCTGGACCCTGTCGGGCTTCGTCATGGCCGCCCGGCCGATTGCCGAAGTGCGCGGCGAAGCGCTGCTGCGAACGCCTCATCCGATGGCCCTCGCCGCGTCGCCTGTCCTGCCGCAGGTCGCCGGTATCCCGCTTAAATCCCTGTCTCTCGAGCCGCGCGCCGATGGCCCTCGCTGGGTCGCGGCCCTTGCCGGCAGCGCCGGGTCGCGTCTCGCCGATCCGGCGACCGGCGCCTGGCTGCCCCGCCTCGATGCTGCGGAAGCGGCGCGCGAAGTATCCAGCCGCTACACAGGCTCGGCGCGCGTCGTCGCGGTTGAGCGCATTACCGCCGACCATCGCGTGGTCGCCCTGCGCAAGGGACTCGACGGGTGGCGCGTCCGGATGAGCGACGACACCCATTTCTATGTCGACCGCGGCTCGGGCGAAATAGTCGCTACCCGCACCCGCTTCTGGCGCTTCTATGATTTCATGTGGGGCATCCACATCATGGACCTGCAGTGGCGCGAAGACCCGCACAATCCGTGGATCGTGATGCTCTCGGCAATCGCACTGGTGCTGATCGCCAGCGGCTTCGCATTGCTCCCGACGCTGCGGCGCTTGCCGGTCAGCCCGCCCCCAGCAGCCGAGCCGCCAGCCGCGCCCACCAGCCGCCGCCGGCGCCGCCCGCGCTGATCGCCGGCGGCTTCGCGCCGGTCGGCGGACAGTCCAGGCAGGTCGCCTGGATGGTCGCCCCGCTTAGTATCGTCTGGACCCGCGCCAGCGCCTCGCCGATCAGCCTTTGCGGGGCCGGTCCAAGGCTCGCCAGCGCGTCGGCTGGCGCGGCGCTGTCGCCGTCGTCGCTGGTCCCGCCCGCGAACCATTCCATCAGGCGTGTCTGGAATGACGGGGCCGGCTCGATCGCGGTGATTCCGCGCTCGTCACCCAGCTTGGCCAGCGCCGCCGCCTTGGCGATTGCTTCATCCAGTCCACCGAACTGATCGACCAGCCCGATCTGCCGCGCGGTGCCGCCGTCCCACACCCGGCCTTGGGCGATCTTGTCGATCTCGGCGGGACTTTTGTGGCGGGATTGGGCGACGATGCCAAGGAACCGTCGATAGGTACTTTCGATCCCCGCCTGGATCAGCGCATTGGCTTCGGGCGACGGCCCGGCGAGCAAATTGGGTTCGCCCGACAGCGGGGTCGACTTGACCCCGTCGACGCCGATGCCAAGCTTGGCCAGGCTGCCTTCGAAGCTCGGCAATATGCCGAACACGCCGATCGAGCCGGTGATCGTCGATGGCTCGGCGAAAATGTAGTCGGCCGGGGTCGACACCCAATAGCCGCCCGACGCCGCGACATTGCCCATCGAAACCACCACCGGCAGCCCCTTGGCCTTGGCGCCGAGGATCGCCTGGCGGATGCGCTCGGACGCAGTCACTGATCCGCCCGGCGAATCAACCCGCACCACCAGTGCTTTCAATTTGTCATCCTTGAGCGCGGTCTCGATTGCGCGCGCGATTGTCTCCGCGCCCGCCGTGCCCGGCCCGGCGCGGCCATCGACGATCGAGCCGGCGATGGTCACCACCCCGATCGGTCCGGTTTTTCGCCGGTCGCCGACCTGGCGGACGTAATCGCCCAGCCCGATTCGCGAAAATCCGCCTGGCGCTTTCTTGTCGGTCCCGCCGAGCTCGGTCAGCCGGGCCTCGAACTGGCGCCGCTCGGCCACCTTGTCGACCAGTTTGAGGTCGCTGGCGACGCGCGCGAAGTCGCCGTTGGCGGCCGTGACGGGGGCCATCGGATCCTTGAGCATCTGCTCGACTCCGGCCGCCGCCTGGGGCCGCGCGATCCTGACCTCGTCGCGCCAGCTTTCGAGCAATGCGCCGTCCAGCGCGCTGGCGTTGGCCTTGGCTTCGGGCGACATGTCGTTGCGGGTGAACGGCTCGACCGCCGCTTTGTAAGTGCCGACCCGGTAGACGTGGGCGTTGACCCCCAGCTTGTCGAGCAGGCCCTTGAAATAGAGGTTGCTCCCGCCCGGCCCGGACAGCGCCACCGCGCCAAGCGGGTTGAGCCAGATTTCCGATGCGTGCGAAGCCAGTTGGTACCGGTCGTCGGTGTAGCCCGTGGCATAAGCGAGCACCGGCTTGCCCGCCTTGCGCGCCCGGTCGAGCGCCTCGCCGAGCGTACCGATCGCCGCCTGTCCGCCGCCGAGGAAGCCATCGAGGTCGAGCGCGATCGCCTTGACCTTGCTGTCGTCCTTCGCGGCATCGACCGCGGCGACCAGGTCTGACAGGCGATAGTCGCGCAGCCGCCCGGCGCTTCCGGACAAGATTTCGGCGGTGCTCGGGCGCGCCGGCTGCTCGACCAGGCTGCCGTTGAGCTCGACCAGCAGAATGCCGTCGCCGACCGGCTTGGGAGACGCCTTCAGCCCGACATAGAGCAGCCCGAAGAACATCAGCATGAAAATCAGGACCAGCGCGTCCTTGATCCCGACCAGCAATTTCCACACCGCACGTACAAACGCCATTGCTTGGTCCTTCTGCTTGGTGGTTCGGCGAATAGGCGAGGGCGCGGCGGAGGGGAACGCCTTTTCGACGGGTGACGGCGCGCACCGCTGGCACCGCGTGACGAACCTGCTACCCCGCGCCGATGGACGCGAATGCCGGCCTTTCGACCCACCCGTGGCACGACGAGCTCCGCGCGACGCTATCGCTGGCCGCGCCGTTGGTGCTGTCCAACCTCACGATGGGGCTGATTCAGGCGACCGACGTCGTGTTGATGGGCTGGCTCGGCTCGCGTCAGCTGGCTGCCGCGGCGCTCGGCCTCAACCTCACTTTTGCAGTGGCGCTGGTCGCGCTCGGCCTGCTCACCGCAACCTCGCCGATGATCGCCACCGCGCTCGGCCGCCGCTCGAACGCGGTGCGCGAAGTTCGCCGCACCTTTCGCCAGGGGTTGTGGGCGACCGCCATCATGATCGTCCCGATCTGGCTGTTGATGTGGAATGCCGCGCCCGTCATCCGCGCGCTCGGTCAGGAACCCGCCCTCGCCGCCGATGCCGCGCTGTTCCTCAAGGGCTACATGTGGTCGATGCTGCCCTGGCTGCTGTTCCAGGTGATGCGCAATTTCCTCTCGGCAATGGAGCGGCCCGGCTGGATCCTGATCATCAGCGCCGCGGGCATCTTGCTCAATGCATTGATGAGCTGGTCGTTGATCTTCGGCCATTTCGGCCTGCCCGCGCTGGGCATATTCGGCGGCGGCCTGGGCAGTTCGATTACCTGGACCCTCCTCACGCTGGCGCTTGGCCTGGTGCTGGTCAGCGACCGCCAGTTCCGCCGCTTCCATTTGTTCGGCCGGTGGTGGCGCGCCGATTGGCCGCGGCTCGGGCGTCTGGTCCGTCTCGGCCTGCCGATCGGCGTGACGATGGGCCTCGAAGGCGGGGTATTCAGCGGCGCCGCTTACCTCATGGGGTTGATCGACGCCGCCTCGATCGCGGCCCATGCCATCGCGCTGCAAATCGCGGTGACCAGCTTCATGGTGCCGCTCGGTCTGTCGCAGGTCGCGACGGTGCGGGTCGGCCTCGCGCTCGGCCGCGGTGATCGCGGCGGGATCAGCCGCGCCGGCTGGACCGCCTTCGCCCTCGGCACCGGCTTCATGGCCGCCACCGGCCTGCTAATGCTGCTCGCGCCGGGCGCGCTCGTGCGGTTGTTCGTCGATGGCGCGCCGGGCAATGCGCAAGTGACCGCGCTGGCCATCAAGTTCATCGGTGTCGCGGCGATCTTTCAGGTCGCGGACGGGGCCCAGGTGGTTGGCGCCGGCATGCTCCGCGGCCTCCACGACACCCGCGTACCCATGGGGTTCGCGCTGCTTGGTTACTGGCTGGTCGGGCTGGGCGTCGGCGTATGGCTGGCGTTTTACCTCGGCTGGCACGGGGTCGGCATCTGGACCGGTCTTGCCGCCGGCCTGACCACGGTCGCGGTGCTGATGCTCGGCCGGTGGATGAGGCGCGAGGCGTTGGGTTTGCTGCCCTGAGCGGCACCGGGGAGGCGCGGGATCCCCCGAATTACGTCTCGATATCGACCGTGTCGCCGATCTTCGTCAGCCCGAACAGCTTCGCTGCGAGTGGAGGGGGCAGGCGGATGCAGCCGTGGCTCGCCGGATAGCCGGGGACGACCCCGCCGTGCAGCGCGCGGCCCCATTGGTCGAGCCGCTGCATATTCGGCATCGGCGCGTTCGAATATTTGTTCGAACGGTGGAATTTCTGCTTGTCGAGGATGGTCCAGCGGCCGGGGTCAGTGGGATGGTCGGGAACGCCGGTCGAGACCGTGGTGATCGCCACCAGCTGCCCGCCGCGGAAGACATAGCCCATCTGGTCGCGCATGCTGATCAGGACCGACATGGCGCCCGATTTGGGCATCGCCGCCGCCGGTATCCAGGCAAATTGGCCGGGCGCGAGCCGTTTGCCGGGGAAAATCGCGGCGGCCTGCTGCTGGGCGGCGAGAGTCAACGGATTGTCGATCGCGCGCGGCGCCTGGGCGACCGGGAAGCGCGGAGCCGGGGCAATTGCGCAACCGGCGAGGAGGGCCGCGAGGCTTGCGATTAGTATTTTCTTCATGGGAAATCAGCACCTTGACGGTTAATCGGGCAAAGCATCGCGCAATATGCCGCGCTTGCCAAGCATTCGCTTGCGGCAAGTTTCTGTCTCGGCATTGACGTGGTGGATATCGCCACCCATATGCGCCGGGTCGCTGGCACTCGGTTTCGCTGAGTGCCAAGCCAATGTTCAACATAGATAAGGGGCACACAGCTCATGGGTTTCAGGCCGCTTCACGATCGAGTTCTCGTCCGCCGGGTCGAGGCCGAGGAAAAGACCGCCGGGGGGATCATCATCCCCGACAACGCCAAGGAAAAGCCGCAGGAAGGCGAAGTGATCTCCGTCGGCACGGGCACCCGCGCCGACGATGGCAAGATCACCCCGCTCGACGTCAAGGCGGGCGACAAGATCCTGTTCGGCAAATGGTCGGGCACCGAGGTCAAGGTCGACGGCGAAGACCTCATCATCATGAAGGAAAGCGACATTCTCGGCATCGTCGCCTGACCTTTAGAGGCAGCCGAATTGTTCGCCTTCTCCATGACTTTTGTGAACCTAAGACTGAAAGGGTAGCCCGATGGCAGCCAAAGACGTGAAATTCAGCCGCGACGCCCGGGAGCGCATCATGCGCGGCGTCGACATCCTCGCCGACGCGGTCAAGGTGACCTTGGGGCCCAAGGGCCGCAATGTCGTCATCGACAAGAGCTACGGCGCGCCGCGCATCACCAAGGACGGCGTCACCGTCGCCAAGGAGATCGAGCTCAAGGACAAGTTCGAGAACATGGGTGCGCAGATGCTGCGTGAAGTGGCGTCGAAGACCAACGACATTGCCGGCGACGGCACGACCACCGCGACCGTACTCGCCCAGGCGATCGTGCGCGAAGGCATGAAGTCGGTCGCCGCCGGCATGAACCCGATGGATCTGAAACGCGGCATCGATCTTGCCGTGACCAAGGTCGTCGAGGATCTCAAGGGCCGCTCGAAGCCGGTCGCCGG
>JBDSMA010000148.1:0-7970 GCA_039916085.1 Sphingomicrobium sp. | reverse complement strand
CGCGCGACAGGCGCAGGACATCGGTCAGCGCTTCGCCATTATCGGCGTAAGGCCAGAAGCGGGTGCCGCCCGCGGCCGGGCCGAGATGGGTTGAATGGACGGCAATGACGGCGCGCAGACCGCTGGCCGCGTCGGTTATGACGTGGACCGCTACATGCGCGTCGAAATCAGGATAGTCCCAAGGGGTGTTCATCAGCGCCGCCACTCACAAAAATCGGAAAATGGGGCGATCGACGGGGCTTGAACCCGCGACCCTCGGTACCACAAACCGATGCTCTAACCAACTGAGCTACGATCGCCACAATGCGCCGCGAAAGGGCGCGCGCGCTCCTTATTCGGGCACCGCCAATATGGCAAGCAAAGCCGCCCCGTGGCCGCTCGCTCAATCGGTGTGCATCAACCGAGCCGAACAATTGTGTTAACTTTATCAACGCCATAGCCGAGCAAGCAAATCGTTAACGTAGACCCATCGGCGGATCGAAAAGCTTTCTTGGAGGTTGCATTAACCTATCGGAAGGGGCATCCGCCCCTGACGAGGCAGCGTGACGTATTTGCCGGAGGATTCGGCAGGAAACATTCACATAGATTGCTATAACTTGCGAATATCGGGCCCGAGGAGCATCTTCGGGACGAGACGAGGGGAAGAAATGTGAGTCGGATCGCTCGGACCGGGTCTGGCGAAGAAGTCGCACTCGGCGACACCTTGATCAAGGCGGGGCTTGAACCCAAGCTCGCCAAGATGCTTGAAGCCATGCCGCACAAGATTGTGGCGGTCGAACCCAGGCGACCTTTCCGCGAACCCGGTGTGCCCCGCAACGAAGTCATGTTCGTGCGCTCCGGACTGCTCAGCAAGTTCAAGGCCGACGGATCGGGCCGGCGTCAAATCGTCGCGCTGCGCTTTCCCCGGTGATGGCATCCTGCCGCGCGAAGGCGACGCCGAATATGGCATCCAGGCAATCGTTCGCAGCGAAGTGATGATCGGCAAGGCCGAGGATTTCAATGCGCTGGTCGAGAAGTACCCTGAAATGCCGCGCTTCTTCTGGAAGCTGATCCAGCGCCATAATTCGATCGGCTATGAATGGCTGGTCAATTGCGGGCGGCGGGATTCGACGGCCCGCGTCGCGCACTTGCTATGCGAAACGGCGCAGCGGTCGGGCACCGACGTACCGCGCGAGTCGATGCTCAACCCGTTCACCCAGCAACAGATCGCCGATATCACCGGCCAGACGTCGGTCAACGTCAACCGGGTGTTCGCCGACCTCGAGAAGCAAGGGCTGATCCACCGCGAAGGCCGCCAGATTTTCTTTGACGACTGGACCGAAATCCGCCGTGTGGCGAGCTTTCAGCCCGGCTATTTGCGTTAGGATCGACACCCACGGCGAGCTAAAAATGCCGCCTTCCGCGCTGCGTTTGCGCACTTCATGGGGATGTCGGCATGGTGGGCGCGGCAGGGATTGAACCTGCGACCCCACCCGTGTGAAGGGTGTGCTCTACCACTGAGCTACGCGCCCATGCCGGCGGTCGAGCGCCATTAAGCGAGCGGTTGGTGACTGTCTAGCTGAAGCATTGAAATGCCTCGCTATCGGGCGTTACTGAACCGCGTCCTTGAGAATTTTTCCCGGGCGGAACTTGGGCTGCGAGGAGGCCTTGATCTGCATCGGCTCGCCGGTGCGCGGGTTACGCCCGGTCGAGGCCTTTCGCCGGGTGACCGAGAAATTGCCGAACCCGACCAGCCGAACCTCGTCGCCGCGCTTCAAGGCGCCAGTGACGATGTCGAGCATGGTTTCGATCGCGCGGGCGGCGTCGTTGCGGGATAGGCCGGCGCGATCAGCAACGTGGCCGATGAGTTCCTGCTTGTTCATATCACCTCACACTCCCGCAAAAAGCCGAACGAGACTCGGGCCTCAGAACAACGCTCCCTTAAGGCAAGACTTGGCGCCCAAGTCAAAGCCTTCAATGCCGGACGGCGGGTCCGTCAGTACCGACGGCGGGGTGCGTCAAGGGATCGGTCGCCGAATCGTCCGCGTCGTTCCAGTCAATCGCCTGCATCGGTTGGGTCAGCGCGCGACTCAGCACTTCGTCGACATGGGCGACCGGAATGATTTCCAGCGCGTCGCGCACCGACTGCGGAATCTCGACCAGATCCTTCTCATTCTCGGCCGGGATGAACACGGTGGTGATGCCACCGCGCAACGCGGCGAGCAATTTTTCCTTCAGCCCACCGATTGGCAGCACGCGGCCGCGCAGCGTGACTTCGCCGGTCATCGCGACGTCGCGACGGACGGGAATGCCGGTCAAGGTCGAGATCATTGCCGTGACCATGCCGACGCCGGCCGATGGCCCATCCTTGGGCACCGCGCCTTCGGGCAAATGGACGTGGATATCCTTGCGGGTGAACACCGTCGGTTTGACCCCGTAGGTCGGCGAGCGCGCCTTGACGAAGCTCATCGCCGCCTGGATCGATTCCTGCATCACCTCGCCCAATTTGCCGGTGGTCTTGACCTGCCCCTTGCCGGGGACAGTGACCGCCTCGATCGTCAGCAGCTCACCGCCGACCTCGGTCCAGGCAAGGCCGGTGACGGCGCCGATCTGGTCTTCTTCCTCGCCAACGCCATAGCGGAAGCGCTTGACGCCCAGGAAATCGTTGACGTTGACGTCATTGAGCTCAACCCGCTCGACCTTGCCTTCGAGGATCCGGCGGAGCGCCTTGCGCGAGACCTTGGCCAGCTCACGTTCGAGCGTACGGACGCCAGCCTCGCGGGTGTAGTGGCGGATGATCGAGCGAAGCCCGTTGTCGGCGAATTCGAGTTCCTCCGCCTTCAGGCCGTGGGCCTCCATTTGCTTGGGGATCAAATGGCCACGAGCGATTTCGACCTTTTCGTCTTCGGTGTACCCCTCCAGCCGGATGACCTCCATCCGGTCGAGCAGCGCCTGGGGCATGTCGAGCGAATTTGCGGTGGTGACGAACATCACGTCCGACAAATCATAGTCGAGCTCGAGGTAATGATCCTGGAACTTGCTGTTCTGCTCCGGGTCGAGCACTTCCAGAAGCGCCGAGGCGGGATCGCCGCGGAAATCCTGGCCGAGCTTATCGATCTCGTCGAGCAGGAACAGCGGATTGGACGTCCCCGCTTTCTTGAGATTGGCGATAATCTTCCCCGGCAGAGAGCCGATGTAGGTGCGGCGGTGACCGCGAATTTCGGCTTCATCGCGCACGCCGCCCAAAGACTGGCGCGCGAACTCGCGGCCGGTAGCACGGGCAATCGAGCGGCCAAGTGATGTCTTGCCCACGCCGGGCGGGCCGACGAGGCACAGGATCGGACCCTTCAGCCGGTTGGTGCGGGCCTGGACGGCGAGATGTTCGACGATCCGGTCCTTGACCTTCTCCAGCCCGTAATGGTCCTCGTCGAGCACCGCCTGGGCCTCGGCAATGTCGCGCTTGAGGCGCGATTTCTTGCCCCACGGCAACCCGAGCAGGATGTCGAGATAGTTGCGCGCGACCGTCGCCTCGGCCGACATCGGCGCCATCGCCTTGAGCTTTTTCAGCTCGGCAACGGCACGAACTCGGGCTTCCTTGCTGAGCCGGGTCTTACGGATTTTGGCGGCCAGCTCGGCCAGCTCGTCGCCGCCTTCCTCGCCCTCGCCCAGCTCGCGCTGGATCGCCTTCAATTGCTCGTTCAGATAATATTCGCGCTGGGTTTTTTCCATCTGCCGTTTGACCCGGCTGCGGATTTTCTTTTCGACCTGGAGCACGCCAAGTTCGCCCTCCATGAAGGCGAATACCATCTCCAGCCGCCGCGAGGGGTGGAGTTCGGCCAGCAGCGCCTGCTTGTCGGCGACCTTGATCGACAGGTTGGAGGCGACGGCGTCGGCGAGGATCGAGGGATTGTCGATCTCGGTCAGCTGTACCGACGTCTCGGCCGGCAGCCGCTTGTTGAGCTTGGCGTAATTTTCGAACTGGTCGATGACCGAGCGCATCAACGCCTGGCCTTCGGGGCCTTCGGCATCCTGCTCCTCGACCAGTTCGACCTCGGCAACGGCGTGGCCGTTCAGTTCGGACAAATTGACGAGGCGGGCGCGCTGGACACCTTCGACGAGCACGCGGACGGTGCCGTCGGGCAGCTTGAGCAACTGCATCGCGGTGGCGATAACGCCAAGGTCGTACATCGCGTCGCGGTCGGGATCGTCCTCGGCCGGGTCGAGCTGGGCAACCAGGAACAGTTGCTTGTCGGCGACCATCGCCGCTTCCAGGGCGGCGACGGATTTCTCGCGCCCCACGAACAGCGGCACGATGCGGTGGGGGAAGACGACGATGTCGCGGAGAGGAAGGATCGGAAGGGTCAGGTTAGGCATGCCTGTCATATGGGCGGTGCGGGCAGGTCGCGCAATGGAGCGGATGACCCTCGGTAACGATGAACCGTGCACCTGCCGGGCCACTACGACACCGCGCCGGAGAGGTTCGGCCAAGGTTCAGGCGGCACCTGCCAATCGGCCAGCATGAGAACCAGGACAGGATATTTGGTGCTGTGCGCCGCGCTTGGCGGGATGCTCGCCACAGGGGCCGATGCGCGCCGCCGCCCGGTCGAGCCGGTGCCCGTGCCGCCGCAGATCGAGCAAGGGGTGGACATGATTTTCGTCGACCCCGAACTTCGCCCAAACATTCCGACCCAGATCATGCCGCCGGCAACCGACATGGATCCGTCCCGGGTCGAGCCGCTCGCGAAGGGCGTGCCGACCAATCCGCTGTTCGGACAATTGCGCCGGGGCTACGAACTCTACCACCGGCGCTGGGGATCCTTGCCTGGCATCATCCTGCCCCCTGGCCCGGCCTTGTCGAAGGGATCGAGCGGTCCGCGCGTGGTTATGCTGCGCCACCGGCTCGGGCTTGGCGCCAGCGACCAGTTCGACGCGGCGCTCGACGCCAAGGTGCGCGATTTCCAGAAGGTCCATGGCCTCAAGATTGACGGAATCGCGGCGGGCAAGACGTTCGGCGCGCTCAACCTGTTTCCGCGCCATTACGAGCTTCGGCTGATCGCCAATATGGAGCGCGCCAAGCGCTTGCCCGCGCCGGGCCGCTTTCGCCGGTACATTCTCATCGATGCCGCGTCGGCCGAGCTGACGATGGTCGAGAATGGCAAGTCGGTGGGCAAGATGAAGGTCGGGGTCGGCACCCCCGAAAGCCCGACCCCGATGATGGCGGCGATGATCCGCTACATCAGCGTCAATCCTTATTGGAATGTTCCCGCCGATCTCGCCCAGACGCTGATCGCGCCCAAGGTGCTGGCCCAGGGCATCGCTTATCTGACCGAACGCCATTATCAGGTGCTGTCGGACTGGACCGAGGACGCCGTGCGGCTCGATCCGGCGCGGGTCGACTGGCGGCGGGTCGCACAGCAGCGCCTGGTCGTCCGCCTCCGGCGGGAGCCGAGCCCGGGCAATTCGATGGGCAATATGAAATTCATGCTGCCCAACGACTATGGCATCTACCTTCATGACTATCCCGACAAATCATTGTTCGCCAAGGACGAGCGATGGGTCAGCAATGGCTGCGTCCGCCTGGAGGATGCCAACCGCCTCGCCAAATGGCTGACCGGCAAGGTGCCGGCAATCGGCGGCACTCCCGAACGGCGGGTCGAATTACGGCAGCCGGTGCCAGTATACATGACCTATCTGACGGCGGTCCCGACACCGACCGGCGTGCAGTTCCGTGCCGACACCTACGGACGCGACCGCAAGGTGCTGTTCAATTATTACCACGCCCAGGTCCCGATCGGCGCTTTCTAGAATCGCCCGGCACATGGCTTTCGTCGCCGAGCCAGCCTAGGTTCGGCGCATGATCGCTCCCATGCCCATCGGCGCTCCGCAATTCGCCTCCTTCATGGCGTTGGCCTTCCTGTTCGCGGGCATGGTGCTGCGCTTCCGGTCGAAGGCGCCGCGCGAAGGCCAAGCGGGCCGGCGCGCGCCTTTGTCGATCATCGGCATCCTGCTTCAGGCAGGGGCAATGGGCCTGGCCGGGGCGGGACGGATAGACATGACTCTGGCGCCGGGCGACTGGCGGTCGATCGCCGCGACGCTGACCGTGCTGCTGCTTAACGGCGGAGCGGTGTGGCTGTTCGTCGCCAGCGCCCAAGCTCTCGGCGCCAACTGGAGCCTGGTCGCGCGGACGCTGAGCGACCACAGCCTGGTGACCAGCGGCCCGTTTGCACGGGTTCGCCACCCGATTTACGCGGCGATGCTGCTCTTCCTGCTCGGACTGGCGGTGGCGTTCGGCCATGAGGCGCAGCTGATCGTCGCTTTGCCGTTGTTCCTGATCGGCACCTTCATCCGGACGCACAGCGAGGAGCGGTTGCTCAAGGCGCAATTCGGCGGAGCCTTTGACGACTATGCCCGAACCACCCCGGCGTTGATCCCCCGCCCCTAGCGGTGGGCAACGAGGGCCAGCGCTGGAAGCAAGTTGTGCAGCGCATGAACAGATGCGACCAGCGTTGCCGCTGGCAACCAACCGCGCTGCTTCCAAACCACGAACAAAGTCGAGAAGATCAGGAACGGCCACCAGATGGTCAGGCCCCACACCGGCGCGGCGATCGAGTGGGCGATGCCCCACCCGACCGCGCTGACGATCACCGCCGCGGTCGGCGGCAGGACCCGCAGCAGCAGCGACAATATAGCGCCCATGATCAGCGTTTCGATCGCCGGCGAGAAGATCACCAGCAGGAACAGCGCGGTCGCCCCGCCGACGGCGAATTCGGGCTTGGCCAGCGCCGGGAACAACGCCTGGCTGAGCCACGACAACAATAGGCTGGGGAAAAACGTCAGCGCCCAGCCGAGCGCGATCGCCAGCGCCGGTCGGCGCGGTTCGCGCAGGGCGGCGGGGAAGAAACGGAGCGGACCGCTGTCGAACAGCCGCGCCGGGGCGGCGAGCACGGCGCGGTCAGTCAATCTGGAAGCCTAAGCGGCGTCGCCGGTGGTGCCCGACGCGGTCTTGTCCTTCTTCGAATAGACCCGCACCGGCTCCTTGCGCGCCTCGACCACGTCCTTGTCGACATGGACCTCGTCGACACCCTCCATCGACGGCAGGTCGAACATCGTGTCGAGGAGGATTGATTCGAGGATCGAACGCAACCCGCGGGCACCGGTCTTGCGCTCGATCGCCTTCTTGGCGACGGTGTGCAGCGCGTCCTCGGAGAAGTTCAGCTCGACCTCCTCCATGTCGAACAGCTTCTGATATTGTTTCACCAGCGCGTTCTTCGGCTCGACCAGGATCTTGACCAAAGCTTCCTCGTCGAGGTCTTCGAGCGTGGCGATGACCGGCAGGCGGCCGATGAATTCGGGGATCAGCCCGAACTTGAGCAGATCCTCGGGCTCGGTCGATTTCAACGTCTCGCCGGTGCGGCGCTCCTCGGGCGCGGCGACATAGGCGCCGAAGCCGATCGACTTGCCCTGAAGGCGGTCGCCGATGATCTTTTCAAGCCCGGCGAAGGCTCCGCCGCAGATGAACAGGATGTTGGTGGTGTCGACCTGGAGGAATTCCTGCTGGGGATGCTTGCGCCCGCCCTGCGGCGGGACCGAAGCGGTCGTGCCTTCCATCAGCTTGAGCAGCGCCTGCTGCACGCCCTCGCCCGACACGTCGCGGGTGATCGAGGGGTTGTCGGATTTGCGCGAAATCTTGTCGATCTCGTCGATATAGACGATCCCGCGCTGCGCGCGTTCGACGTTGTAGTCGGACGCCTGGAGCAGTTTCAGGATGATGTTCTCGACATCCTCGCCGACATAGCCGGCCTCGGTCAGCGTGGTCGCGTCGGCCATCGTGAACGGCACGTCGAGGATCCGCGCCAGTGTCTGGGCGAGCAAGGTCTTGCCGCAACCGGTCGGCCCGATCAGCAGGATGTTCGACTTGGCCAGCTCCACGTCGCCGGTCTTGGTGCCGTGGTTGAGCCGTTTGTAATGATTGTGGACCGCCACCGACAGGA
>JBDSMA010000147.1:0-2325 GCA_039916085.1 Sphingomicrobium sp. | reverse complement strand
GGCGGCCACAAAGCGGTGTGGGCGACGGCCGAGACGCTGGCGATCATGGACGTCCGCTATGGCCAGCAAGCGGCCCATCCGGTGGCCTATGGCGAGACCGTCCGCGTCGGCGAGGTGGACGTCAGCTTCGTCCCCGCCGGCCATGTGCTCGGATCGGCGCAGATCATCCTCGATTATCGCGGCGAGCGAGTGGTGGTGTCGGGTGACTACAAACGCCGCCCCGACCCGACCTGCGCGCCGTTCGTGGTGGTGCCGTGCGACATCTTCATCACCGAAGCGACGTTCGGCCTGCCGGTGTTCCGCCACCCCGATACGGGCAGCGAGATCGATCGGCTGCTCCACCGTCTGCACGCCGAGCCGGGGCGGTGCGTGCTGGTCGGTGCCTATGCGCTGGGCAAGGCACAGCGGGTGATCGCCGAGTTGCGGGCGCGCGGGCATCACGACCCTATTTATTACCATGGAGCGATGGAGCGGTTGTGCCGGCTGTATGAGGAGATGGGGGTTGCGCTGGGCGAATTGCGGCCGGTTGCGGGGGCGAGCAAGGCGGAGATGGCGGGGCATATCGTCATCTGCCCGCCGAGTGCACTCAATGATCGTTGGTCGCGCCGCCTGCCCGATCCGGTGACGGCGATGGCCTCAGGCTGGATGCGTATCCGCCAGCGGGCGCGGCAAAGGAATGTCGAGCTGCCGCTGATCATTTCCGACCATTGCGACTGGGACGAGCTGACCCAGACCATCCGCGAGGTCGCGCCGAAGGAGGTGTGGATCACCCATGGGCGCGAAGAAGCGCTGATGCACTGGTGCATGCTCAACCAGGTCAAGGCGCGGGAATTGAATTTGGTGGGGTATGAGGATGACGAGGAGGCTTAGCGCCTGGATTGCGGCCAAGCCTCCAACCCCGGCCAGGCCATCGGTGCATAATGCCGGCGAAGCTGGATCGACTCAGTGGGCCGGTTCGACCGCTTCGATGCCCGAGGCTTCGAGCTGGCTGTTGATCGTCGCCATCAGCCGGTCGAGCCCGGGCTGGTCCTTTGATTCCGCGCGGGCCACCAGCACATCCTGCGTGTTCGACGCGCGGAGCAGCCACCATCCGTCGGCGGTCTTGACGCGGACGCCGTCGGTCTTGTCGACGCTCGCCCCTTCGGCCGCGAGGCGAGCAGCGACCTCGCCAATAACCGCGAACTTGCGGCTCTCGTCGATCTGGAAGCGAAGCTCGGGTGTTGCGATTGACAGCGGCATCTCGCTTTTTAGCTGGGTCAGACTCTTGCCGCTGTCCGACACCGCGCGGATCAGGCGGACCGCGGCGTAGAGCGCGTCGTCGAACCCGTACCAGAGGTGCTTAAAAAAGATGTGGCCGCTCATTTCGCCGGCCAGCGGCGCGCCGGTTTCCTTCATCTTAGATTTGATCAGGCTGTGGCCCGTGTTCCACATCAGCGGCTTGCCACCCATTTCGGCGATGCGGTCGAACAGGGTCTGGCTCGCCTTGACGTCGGCGATGATCGTCGCGCCGGGATGCGCCTTGAGCACCGGGCCGGCGAGGATCATCAGCAACTGGTCGCCCCAGATCACCCGGCCGAGGCTGTCGATCGCGCCAATCCGGTCGGCGTCGCCATCGAAGGCAATGCCGAAGTCGAGGCCCTTGATCTGCACCAGTTCCTTCAAATCGGTGAGGTTGGCTTCGACCGTCGGATCGGGGTGATGGTTGGGGAAGCGGCCGTCGACCTCCGTGTAGAGCGTATGATGCTCACCGGGCAGGCGCTTGACGAGCTTGTCGAGCACCGGGCCGCCGGCGCCGTTACCGGCGTCCCAGCCGATCTTGTAGGCCTTGCCGTCGAACCCTTCGACCAGCGCATCGACATAGGCGTCGATGATGTCATGTTCTTCGACGCTGCCGGCGCCCTCGCTCCAATCTCCCTTTGCGGCGCGGCGGCCGAGGTCCTGGATTTCCACGCCGAACACCGAGCGGCCGTTCAGAAGCATCTTGAAGCCGTTATAGTCGGCCGGATTGTGGCTGCCGGTGACCTGGATGCCGCCGTCGACGTCGAGTGTTGCGGCGGCGAAATAGAGCATTGGCGAGGGGCCCATGCCGATGCGCACGACATCGAGCCCGCCAGCCGTCAGCCCGTCGATCAGCGCGGTTTCCAGCTCGAGCGAGTGGAGCCGGCCGTCGCGCCCGACGGCGATTTTGCGAGCGCCTTCGCCGATTGCCAGCGCGGCGTAGCTTCGGCCGAGCGCGCGGGCGTCCGCCGGGTGGAGCGTGTCGCCGACGATGCCGCGCACGTCATATTCGCGAAGGATGGAGGGGTGGAACGCATGGACCATGGC